>NZ_CP017183.1:4500000-4661849 GCF_001729785.1 Enterobacter hormaechei subsp. xiangfangensis | reverse complement strand
CAATTTTTGGCTTAAATGATCTAACGAAGATCCGGGACGATCCTTGCGCTTTGTTGGCGAGCCCGTATAATCCTCGACCCGGCGCGTGATGCTCATCTTCCTGCGTCGTCCGTTGCTCATTTTCCACGCGAAATCGTGCGGAAATACGCGGGAAATAAGGAAAGAGAATTGACTCCGGAGTGTACAATTATTACAATCCGGCCTCTTTAATCACCCACGCTGAGGCGTTAGTCGTTCGAATCTCGTTCGGGTATACGCAAAAGTCAGTGAATTTATTCAAGTTTAGGTAGAAATCGCCATGAAACGCACTTTTCAACCGTCTGTACTGAAGCGCAACCGTTCTCACGGCTTCCGTGCTCGTATGGCTACTAAAAATGGTCGTCAGGTTCTGGCACGTCGTCGTGCTAAAGGCCGCGCTCGTCTGACCGTTTCCAAGTAATAAAGCTAACCCCTGAGTGGTTAAGCTCGCATTTCCCAGGGAGTTACGTTTGTTAACTCCCACTCATTTCACTTTCGTCTTCCAGCAGCCACAACGGGCTGGCACGCCGCAAATCACCATCCTCGGCCGCCAAAATTCGCTGGGGCATCCCCGCATCGGTCTCACAGTCGCCAAGAAAAACGTTAAGCGTGCGCATGAACGCAACCGGATTAAACGTCTGACGCGTGAAAGTTTCCGTTTACGTCAGCACGAACTGCCTTCAATGGATTTCGTGGTGGTGGCGAAAAAAGGGGTTGCCGACCTCGATAACCGTGCTCTCTCGGAAGCGTTGGAAAAATTATGGCGCCGCCACTGTCGCCTGGCTCGCGGGTCCTGATAGCCCTCATTCGGGTCTATCAACGCCTGATTAGTCCGCTACTCGGGCCACACTGCCGTTTCACGCCAACATGCTCAAGCTACGGAATTGAGGCATTGCGCAGGTTTGGAGTGATAAAAGGCAGTTGGTTGACGGTGAAACGCGTATTAAAATGCCACCCTTTACACCCAGGTGGAGACGACCCCGTCCCTCCAGGACCTTTTGATACCAGAGAACACTAACGATGGATTCGCAACGCAATCTTCTTATCATCGCTTTGTTGTTCGTGTCTTTCATGATCTGGCAGGCATGGGAGCAGGATAAAAATCCTCAACCCCAGCAGCAGACCACGCAGACCACGACCACCGCAGCGGGTAGCGCCGCCGACCAGGGCGTACCGGCCAGTGGCCAGGGGAAACAGATTACGGTTAAGACCGATGTGCTTGAGCTGACTATCAACACCCGTGGTGGTGATGTTGAGCAGGCGCTGCTGTTGACCTACCCGAAAGAACTGAAGTCTACCGAACCGTTCCAGTTACTGGAAACCACGCCTGAATTTATCTACCAGGCGCAGAGCGGCCTGACCGGTCGTGATGGCCCGGATAATCCGGCTAACGGTGCGCGTCCACTGTATAACGTCGAGAATGACACGTTTGTACTGGCTGATGGTCAGAACGAACTGGTTATCCCGATGACCTACACCGACGCGGCAGGCAACACCTTCACCAAAACCTTCACCCTGAAACGCGGTGAGTATGCGGTGAACGTGGGCTACAGCGTACAGAACGCCGGTGCGAAACCGCTGGAAATCTCTACCTTTGGTCAGCTGAAGCAGTCCATCAATCTGCCGTCTCACCGTGATACCGGAAGCAGCAACTTTGCGCTGCATACCTTCCGTGGCGCGGCTTACTCCACGCCAGATACCAAGTACGAGAAATACAAATTCGACACCATTGCCGATAACGAAAACCTGAACGTCAGCTCTAAAGGCGGTTGGGTCGCAATGCTGCAACAGTATTTCGCGACGGCGTGGGTACCGAATAACGACGGTACGAACAACTTCTACACCGCGAACCTCGGCAACGGTATTGCAGCCATCGGCTACAAATCTCAGCCGGTTCTGGTGCAGCCGGGTCAAACCGGTAAACTGGCAAGCACCCTGTGGGTCGGCCCGGAAATCCAGGACAAAATGGCTGCCGTTGCGCCGCACCTGGATCTGACCGTGGATTACGGTTGGTTGTGGTTCATCTCTCAGCCGCTGTTTAAGCTGCTGAAGTTCATCCACAGCTTCCTGGGTAACTGGGGCTTCTCCATCATCGTTATCACCTTTATCGTTCGTGGCATCATGTACCCGCTGACTAAAGCGCAGTACACCTCCATGGCGAAGATGCGTATGCTACAGCCGAAGATTCAGGCTATGCGTGAGCGTCTGGGCGATGACAAACAGCGTCAGAGCCAGGAGATGATGGCCCTGTATAAAGCAGAAAAAGTGAACCCACTGGGTGGTTGCTTCCCGCTGCTGATTCAGATGCCAATCTTCCTTGCGCTGTACTACATGCTGATGGGTTCCGTTGAGCTGCGCCACGCGCCGTTCGCCCTGTGGATCCATGACCTGTCCGCACAGGACCCGTACTACATCCTGCCGATCCTGATGGGCGTGACGATGTTCTTCATTCAGAAGATGTCTCCGACCACCGTGACCGACCCGATGCAGCAGAAGATCATGACCTTTATGCCGGTCATATTCACCGTGTTCTTCCTGTGGTTCCCGTCAGGTCTGGTGCTGTACTATATCGTCAGCAACCTGGTGACCATCATCCAGCAGCAGCTGATTTACCGTGGTCTGGAAAAACGTGGCCTGCATAGCCGCGAAAAGAAAAAGTCCTGATTCGGTAACTTAACGCTAAAATAAGGGCGGTCGATTGACCGCCTTTTTTATTTGTATTGAACGAGAGCAACCATGAGCCATAACGACACTATCGTCGCCCAGGCAACCCCACCGGGACGCGGTGGTGTAGGCATTCTGCGTATCTCCGGCCTGAAGGCGCGTGAGGTGGCCGAAGCGGTGCTGGGTAAACTGCCAAAGCCGCGCTACGCTGATTATCTGCCGTTTAAAGATGCTGACGGCACACCGCTGGACCAGGGCATCGCGCTGTGGTTCCCCGGCCCAAACTCCTTTACCGGCGAAGATGTGCTGGAACTTCAGGGCCACGGCGGCCCGGTGATCCTCGACCTGCTGTTAAAACGTATTCTGACCCTGCCTGGCCTGCGCATTGCGAAGCCGGGTGAGTTCTCCGAGCGTGCTTTCCTCAACGATAAGCTCGACCTGGCGCAGGCCGAGGCGATTGCTGATCTGATCGACGCCAGCTCCGAACAGGCGGCCCGCTCCGCGCTGAACTCGTTGCAGGGCGCGTTTTCCGCACGCGTGAATCACCTTGTGGAAGCACTTACTCACCTGCGAATCTATGTCGAAGCGGCTATCGACTTCCCGGACGAGGAGATCGACTTCCTCTCAGACGGTAAAATTGAAGCTCAGCTCAACCAGGTGATGAACGATCTCGATGCCGTCCGCGCCGAAGCGCGCCAGGGCAGCCTGCTGCGTGAAGGCATGAAGGTGGTCATTGCCGGACGCCCCAACGCCGGGAAATCGAGCCTGCTGAACGCCCTGGCGGGCCGTGAAGCGGCGATCGTCACCGACATAGCCGGCACCACCCGCGACGTGCTGCGCGAGCATATCCACATCGACGGAATGCCGCTGCACATCATCGACACCGCTGGCCTGCGCGATGCGAGCGATGAAGTCGAGCGTATCGGTATCGAACGCGCCTGGCAGGAGATCGAGCAGGCCGACCGCGTGCTGTTTATGGTGGACGGCACCACAACCGACGCCGTTGACCCGGCTGAAATCTGGCCAGACTTTATCGCCCGTCTCCCGGCTAAACTGCCGATCACCGTGGTGCGCAACAAGGCCGACGTTACCGGCGAAACGCTGGGCATCAGCGATGTGAATGGTCACTCACTTATTCGCCTGTCGGCCCGTACCGGTGAAGGCGTGGAAGCCCTGCGTAGCCATCTCAAACAGAGCATGGGGTTCGACACCAGCATGGAGGGTGGCTTCCTGGCGCGTCGTCGTCACTTGCAGGCGCTGGAAGAGGCGGCTCGCCACCTTGAGCAGGGTAAAGCCCAGCTGATCGGCGCGTGGGCCGGTGAACTGCTGGCGGAAGAGCTGCGTCTGGCGCAACAGAACCTGAGCGAGATCACCGGGGAGTTTACGTCGGACGATCTGCTTGGACGGATTTTCTCGAGCTTCTGCATTGGTAAGTAATTCCCGTTAATACAGGGTGATTTCCACCAGGGAAATCACCATTGTCCAAATGGCAACTCGCCTAATCCCCTTTCACCCCCTATCCTGCATGCCTGCATCTATGGGGGGTTTATGGCGCGTTTTCTGTTTTGTAGTTTCGCATTAGTTCTGCTTTATCCGTCCGGCATTGATATGTATCTGGTGGGGCTACCGCATATTGCCCGCGATCTGGGTGCCAGCGAGGCGCAACTGCACATCGCGTTTTCGGCCTACCTCGCGGGAATGGCGTCGTCGATGGTATTTGCCGGGAAAATCGCGGATAAAGCAGGCCGCCAGCCCGTCGCGATTACGGGTGCAGTTATCTTTGCGCTGGCATCAGTACTCTGTTCAGTGGCTCAGGAAAGCACAATGTTCCTGTCAGGACGTTTTATCCAGGGCATTGGCGCAGGCGGCTGTTACGTGGTGGCCTTTGCCATTCTGCGCGATACCTTGAGCGCCCAGCGCCGCGCCAAGGTGCTGTCGATGCTGAACGGCATTACCTGCATCATCCCGGTGCTGGCACCGGTTGTAGGCTACCTGATTATGCTTAAATTTCCGTGGCAGAGTCTTTTCTGGACCATGGCAGCCATGGGCGCCATCGTCTTTATCCTGTCCGTGACGGTGCTGAAAGAGACCCATCCCGGTTCGCAACAGCCATATCACACCGCAACCCTCCATCCGGCTGAAAAGCTGGTGAATCGCTTTTTCCTGAGTCGGCTGGCAATCACCACGCTTAGCGTGGCGGTGATCCTCACCTATGTAAACGTTTCCCCGGTGTTGCTGATGGAGACGATGGGCTTCGATCGCGGTGAGTATTCGACGGTGATGGCGCTAACCGCGATGGTGAGCATGGCGGTTTCATTCTCAACGCCCTTTGCGCTCAACATCTTCCGCCAGCGCACGCTGATGCTCACCTCACAGACGCTGTTTCTCGCCGCAGGCGTGATCCTGGCGACCGCCACCTCACACGCTGTAATGCTGGTGGGCATTACTTTGATCTGCGCCGGATTCTCCGTCGGCTTTGGTGTGGCGATGAGTCAGGCGCTTGGCCCCTTCTCGCTGCGGGCAGGCGTGGCCAGCTCGGTGCTGGGCATTGCGCAGGTCTGCGGTTCTTCGCTATGGATTTGGCTGGCGGCGGTGATCGGCCTTAACGCGCTGAATATGCTGATCGGGGTTCTGATTGGCTGTAGCATACTCTGCATTACCTTACTTATGGTCATCCAGCCCGCGGCGAACTATGAAGAAGCCCATCAGCAGTCTCGATCTTAATCTTTTACTTTGCCTGCAACTTTTGTTGCAGGAGCGCAGCGTCACCAAAGCCGCGAAGCGGATGAACGTGACGCCGTCCGCGGTGAGTAAATCGCTGGCGAAGCTGCGCGACTGGTTCGACGATCCGCTGTTTGTGAAAACGCCTTTAGGGCTACTGCCCACGCCTCTGACGGTGAGTCTGGAACAGGATTTGGCCGACTGGATGCAGATTGGCAATCAGATCCTCGATAAATTCCACCATAGCTCTCCAGGCGGGCTTAAGTTTGTGCTCGCCGCCGAAACACCGCTGATGCTGATCCGCTTTAATACCCTGCTGGAGCAGGTGAACGAGCGCTACCCACAGGCGACGGTGAAGCTGCGGCAATGGGATTACGATTCGCTGGACGCCATTACGCGCGGAGAAGTGGATCTGGGCTTCACCGGGCGTGAAACGCACCCTCGCTCGCGCGAACTGCTAAAGCTGATGCCGTGGTTTATCGACTACGAAATCCTGTTCAGTGACCGTCCGTGCGTGTATTTGCGCGAGGATCATCCCGCGCTCCAGGAAGCGTGGGATCTGGAGACGTTTCTGCGCTACCCGCATATCAGCATCTTCTGGGAACGCAGTGACACCTGGGCGCTCGACGAGGTGCTAAGGGCGATGGGCCGGGAGCGTAACATCGCCATGAGTTTGCCCGGTTTTGAACAGTCGATGTTTATGGCGGCCCAGCCGGATCACAACTACATAGCCACTGCGCCGCACTACTGCCATCACTACAACCAACTCCACCAGCGTAATCTGGTCTGTCTGCCCATTCCCATCGATGAGGCGCAGGCAGAAAAGCTCACCGTACCCTTCACGCTGATCTGGCATAAACGGAACAGCCATAATCCGAAAATCCTCTGGCTGCGTGAGACGATTAAAGCGCTGTATACCGCACCAGATCAGGTTTTTGCCTAAGATAATGTAAAGTTCGGTGCTCAGGCTTCTCTTATTTCCATTTACTGATTAAAACAGAAGCTAAGTTAAGCGATAATCATGTAACCGTTTAACCGACTACGACCATTATCAAGGAGCGAAAAATGGCTACGCACTTTGCACGAGGAACATTAACGGAAGGGCATCTCGTATCGGCCAGACTTTCTTCAGCCTGTCACAGTGAGGCGCTCAAACTACCTGAACACCGCAGGACGCGGTTTTTAGCTTCCAGAGCGCTCCTCGCAGAACTGCTTTTTATGCTCTACGGCACTAGCGAACTACCGGACATAATCACCCAGCCAGAAGGTCGCCCGGTTTTTGCGGACCCGGCACTCCCCCATTTTTCCATTGCGTACACCGGCAACATTGTTGGCGTCGCGCTGACGACTGAAGGTGATTGTGGCCTGGATATGGAGCTGCAACGCGTCACGCGTAGCTTCCATGGTGCTAACGCGCTCGATGAATACCCGCTCTCCAGCAATGAAAAGCTGTGGATACGTAACCAGAACGACCCTGTTGAAGCCAGAGCGCAGCTCATCACCCTTCGCCAGAGCATCCGCAAACTGAACGGCGCGGCGTCAGACGACGCCAGCCTGTTGCAGCTGCTCCCCGGCTCCGGACGCCTGCGCGCGACAAAAGCCTCGCTGGTAGAGGCGCTCAGCGACGCTGAGGACGTACTGATCTGGTCCGTTGCGGTGAGCCCCGCCATCGAACGGCTGAAAATCTGGGAATTTGACAGTATTCGCGGTTGGCGTAGTCTTCCGGATGTCCCTGAGCGCGCCAACGAGCCCGCCGCGCGCCTGATGCGATTAACCAGTTTACCGGCAGAAAAAGCATACACCCATAGCTGATCCGTCCAGGGTCATCATGATGAAACAGGAGTAATCATGTCTGATACGTTGAAAGTTGTTACGTTACTGGGAAGCCTGCGCAAAGGTTCTTTTAACGGGATGGTTGCCCGTACGCTGCCGCAGCTGGCGCCTGCGGGAATGGAGATCAGTGCCCTGCCGTCCATTGGCGACATCCCGCTTTATGATGCTGACGTTCAGCAGGAAGAAGGGTTCCCGCAAAGCGTGGAAGCGATAGCCGAGCAGATCCGTCAGGCTGACGGCGTGGTGATAGTGACGCCTGAGTATAACTACTCGGTGCCGGGTGGTCTGAAGAACGCCATTGACTGGCTGTCCCGTTTACCGGAGCAGCCGCTGTCTGGTAAACCTGTGCTGATCCAGACCAGCTCAATGGGCGCCATTGGCGGCGCGCGCTGCCAGTATCACCTGCGTCAGATCCTGGTGTTCCTGGATGCGATGGTGATGAACAAGCCGGAATTTATGGGCGGCGTGATTCAGAACAAGGTCGACCCGCAGACGGGTGAAGTGGTGGATCAGAGTACGCGTGACCATCTCTCTGGCCAGCTGACCGCGTTTGGGGATTATATTAAGCGGGTGAAGGCGTAAGCCTTCGCCCTAACCCTCTCCCACAGGGAGAGGGAACTTTGCCCGTAGGTCAGGTAAGCGAAGCGCCACCTGACACCACCAGCATCTTAGTGTGAATCAATAAACACAATCTTCAGCACAAACAGCAGCGCAACAATAATCACGCACGGGCTGAGTTCGCGGAAGCGGCCGGTACCGATCTTCATCACGCAGTAAGAGATAAAGCCCAGCGCGATACCTTCGGTGATCGAGAAGCTGAACGGCATCATCACCGCGGTAATAAACGCCGGAACGGCTTCCGTCAAATCTTCCCACTTCACGCGCGCCAGGCTTGAGGTCATCAGCACGCCGACGTAAATCAGCGCGCCAGCTGCCGCGTATGGTGGCACCATCCCCGCCAGCGGAGAGAGGAAGATCACTAGCAGGAACAGCAGACCCACAACTACCGCCGTCAGGCCAGTACGACCGCCCACGGACACACCGGAAGAGGATTCAATGTAAGCGGTAACAGACGAGGTGCCGATGAAAGAGCCAGCGACGGACGAGATGCTATCCACATACAGCGCCTGCTTCATGCGCGGGAATTTGCCTTTTTCATCCGCCAGACCCGCTTTGTCGGTCACGCCAATCAGCGTACCGGAGGAGTCAAACAGGTTGACCAGCATGAAGGAGAAAATCACCCCGGCCAGACCCAGGTTCAGCGAGCCCGCCAGATCAACGTGGCCAATCACGGTAGAGACGCTTGGTGGCGCAGAGACGATACCGTTGTAATGTACGTCACCCAGCATCCAGCCCAGCAGCGTGGTCACAATGATAGAGACCAGCACCGCAGCATGGATGTTGCGCGACGCCAGGATCGCGATGATAAAGAAGCCCAGCACGCCCAGCAGCACGCTGTGAGAGGTCAGGTTACCAATGCTCACCAGCGTTTCCGGGTTCGCCACGATAACGCCAGCGTTTTTCAGCCCCATCATGCCGATAAACAGACCGATACCGCTGGTGATACCCACGCGCAGGCTCACGGGAATGTTCGCAATCATCCAGTAGCGCACGCGGAAGATGGTCAGCAGCAGCAGGCCGACCGCGCCCCAGAAAATAGCGCCCATCCCGACCTGCCACGGCAGGCCCATCGCCTGAACCACCACGAACGCAAAGAACGCATTCAGGCCCATTGCCGGGGCCAGCGCCACGGGCAGATTAGCGAAAACGCCCATCAGGATGCTGCCAAGCGCCGCGATCAGACAGGTGGTCACGAAGACGGCGCTGGTGTCCATGCCAGCCACGCCCAGAATTTGCGGGTTAACGAAAACGATATAGACCATCGTCAGGAAGGTAGTAAAACCGGCGATCACTTCGGTGCGTGCCGTTGTGCCGTGCTCGCGCAGTTTGAACACGCGCTCAAGCAGCCCCTGACCAGACGTCTGGGTAGTGTGTTGTTGACTCATCATCAATTTCCGAACAAGGAGGGAAAATTCGTCGCTATCCTATACCAAAATGCGACAATAGTGGCGGTTACGGGATACTTTTTTCATTGATTTTGCTTATACGGCAACGATTGCGTCCCGGTGAACTGCCGTACGAAAACGTTAAACTTGTTAAAAGGGAAAGGCATGTCCGGAATTGAAGCGGTATTTTTCGACTGTGACGGTACGCTGGTCGACAGTGAGGTCATTTGTTCCCGCGCGTATGTCGCCATGTTCCAGGAATTTGGTATTACGCTCGATCTCGAAGAGGTGTTTAAACGCTTTAAGGGCGTGAAGCTGTACGAGATCATCGACATCATTAACGAAGAGCACGGGGTGGATCTGGCGAAAGCGGATCTGGAACCGGTGTACCGCGCCGAGGTCGCACGCCTCTTCGACGCCGAGCTGGAAGTTATCGCTGGCGCTAACACGCTGCTGGATGCGATGACGGTGCCGATCTGCGTGGTCTCTAACGGCCCGGTCAGCAAAATGCAGCACTCGCTCGGCAAGCTGAACATGTTGCACCACTTCCCGGAAAAACTGTTCAGCGGCTACGATATCCAGCGCTGGAAGCCGGATCCGGCATTGATGTTCCACGCGGCGAAGGCGATGAACGTCAACGTGGAGAACTGCATCCTGGTGGATGACTCGTCTGCGGGCGCGCAGTCGGGGATTGATGCGGGGATGGAGGTGTTTTACTTCTGCGCCGATCCGCACAACAAGCCGATCGATCATCCAAAAGTGACGACCTTTACCGATCTGGCGCAACTGCCAGCGTTGTGGAAGGCGCGCGGGTGGGATATTACTCGCTGAGTTTTCCCCTCACCCCGGCCCTCTCCCACAGGGAGAGGGAGAAAACCGAATGGTCCCCTCTCCCTGTGGGAGAGGGTTAGGGTGAGGGTAAAAATCACTCTTTCGGATCTTTACCCGCCAGCAGCTTGTCCAGCTCGTCGCCGCCCACGTGTCGGAAATCCTGCCCCTTCACGAAGTAGAAGATGTATTCGCAAATGTTCTGGCAGCGGTCGCCAATACGCTCGATTGAGCGCGCACAGAACAGCGCGGTGAGTACGCTTGGAATGGTACGGGAATCTTCCATCATGTAGGTCATCAGCTGACGCACTATGCCTTCGTATTCCTGGTCAACTTTCTTGTCTTCACGGTAGATACGGACCGCTTCGTCCAGATCCATGCGCGCGAAAGCGTCCAGCACGTCGTGCAGCATCTGCACGGTGTGGCGACCGAGAGACTCCAGACTCACCAGCAGCGGCTGGTGCTGCTGGGAGAATTTCTCCAGCGCGGTGCGGCAGATTTTATCCGCCACGTCACCAATACGCTCCAGCTCGGCGATAGTTTTGATGATCGCCATCACCAGACGCAGGTCGCTCGCCGTCGGCTGACGCTTCGCAATGATGCGCACGCAGGCTTCGTCGATGGCGACTTCCATCATATTGACGTTGTGGTCGCCTTCAATAACGCGCTTCGCCAGCTCGCTGTCCTGGTTGTGCATCGCCGTGATCGCATCAGAAAGCTGCTGCTCGACCATGCCGCCCATGGTCATCACCTGGGTGCGAATGCTTTCCAGCTCTGCGTTAAACTGGCCGGAAATGTGTTTATTAAGATTGAGGTTGTCCATGGTTTCTCCACATGCACTAAGGCAAATCAACCGTAGCGGCCAGTAATATAATCTTCGGTTTGTTTCTTCGCCGGACGGGTGAACAGCGCATCCGTATCGCTGAACTCAATCAACTCGCCCAGGTACATAAACGCCGTGTGGTCAGAACAACGTGCAGCCTGCTGCATGTTGTGGGTCACGATCACCACGGTGTAATCCTGCTTCAGCTCGGTGATCAGCTCTTCGATACGCCCGGTTGAGATCGGGTCCAGGGCTGAGCACGGCTCATCCAGCAGCAAGACTTCCGGGCGAATGGCGATACCGCGCGCAATGCACAGACGCTGCTGCTGACCACCGGAGAGAGAGTACCCACTCTGGTGAAGTTTATCTTTGGTTTCGTTCCATAATGCGGCCTTGGTCAATGCCCACTGCACGCGCTCGTCCATATCCGCACGGGAGAGCTTCTCAAACAGACGCACACCAAAGGCGATGTTGTCATAGATCGACATCGGGAACGGCGTGGGTTTCTGGAATACCATCCCCACTTTCGCACGCAGCAGGGCGATATCCTGGGTATTGGTCAGGATGTTGTCACCGTCCAGCAGAATTTCACCTTCTGCGCGCTGCTCCGGATAGAGCGAATACATTTTGTTAAAGGTGCGCAGCAGCGTGGATTTACCACAGCCGGACGGACCGATGAATGCCGTTACCTGGTTCTTCGCGATATCCAGATTGATATTCTTCAGGGCATGGAATTTGCCGTAGTAGAAGTTCAAATCACGAACCTGAATCTTACCCGGGGCAGTATCAACCATACTCATTGACTCATTTCCTCATTCGGCGCCGCGAGCTGCCGCGCCGTAAAAATTTAACCGTGTTTCTTCTTCGCGAAAATGACGCGCGCCAGAATGTTCAGCAACAGTACGCAAAGGGTGATGATCAGCACCCCGGCCCAGGCCAGCTGCTGCCATTCCGCGAATGGGCTCATCGCAAATTTAAAGATCGTCACCGGCAGGTTGGCGATCGGCTGCATCATGTCCGTGCTCCAGAACTGGTTGGAGAGGGCGGTAAACAGCAGCGGTGCGGTTTCACCGGCGATACGGGCGATAGCCAGCAGGATACCGGTCATGATCCCCGAGACGGACGCTTTCAGGGTGATCGCCGAAATCATTTTCCATTTCGGCGTGCCCAGCGCGTAAGCCGCTTCACGCAGGCTGTCCGGCACCAGTTTCAGCATGTTTTCAGTAGTACGAATAACGATAGGCACCTGCAACAGCGCCAGCGCAATCACACCCGCCCAGCCGGAGAAGTGTTCCATTTGCGCCACCACGATGGTGTAAACAAACAGACCCACGACAATCGACGGGGCAGAAAGCAGAATGTCGTTAATAAAGCGGATGACTTCAGCGATCCAGGACTTGCGCCCATACTCCGCCAGATAGATACCCGCCATAATGCCCAACGGTGTACCGAAAACGGTCGCCCACAGGATCAGCAGGCCGCTACCCGCCAGGGCGTTTGCCAGACCACCGCCCGCCGTGTTCGGCGGCGGCGTCATTTCCGTGAACAGCGCCAGGGACATTCCATCGATGCCGCGGGTGATGGTTGACATCAGGATCCAGATCAGCCAGAACAGGCCGAACGCCATCGTGGCCATGGAAAGCGTCAGCGCAATGCGGTTTTTAATCCGGCGCTTTGACTGCATTTTGCGACGGGATTCCGCAAGCTGAGCGGTATTTTGCATATCGAGAGTTGCCATTAGCGTGCCCCCTCGTTTTTAGCCAGACGCATAATCATCAGCTTGGAGATAGCCAGCACAATAAAGGTGATAACAAACAGGATCAGGCCCAGTTCCATCAGCGCCGCGACGTGCAGCCCGGATTCCGCTTCGGCAAATTCGTTCGCCAGCGCAGAAGTAATACTGTTCCCCGGCATATAGAGCGAAGCGCTGTCGAGTTGGTAGGTGTTGCCGATGATAAAGGTGACCGCCATGGTTTCACCGAGCGCGCGACCTAAGCCCAGCATAATGCCGCCAATCACCCCATTTTTGGTGAACGGAAGGACGATGCGCCAGATAACTTCCCAGGTGGTGCAGCCGATGCCGTAGGCGGACTCTTTCATCATCACCGGGGTTTGTTCGAAGACATCGCGCATGACCGCCGCAATGTACGGAATAATCATGATGGCGAGGATCACACCCGCCGCCAGAATGCCGATACCGAATGCCGGGCCGGAGAACAGCGCCCCCACAAACGGAACGGCAGAAAGCACGTTACCGACCGGCTCCTGGAAGTACGTTGCAAACAGCGGAGCAAAAATAAACAGGCCCCACATGCCGTAAACGATACTTGGGATGGCCGCCAGCAGTTCAATGGCGATACCCAGCGGACGCCGCAGCCAGCCTGGCGCCAGTTCCGTCAGGAACAAGGCAATACCGAAGCTCACCGGAACCGCAATTAGCAGGGCGATAAAAGAGGTCACCAGCGTGCCGTAAATCGGCACCAGCGCACCGTAAATATCGTTCGGCGCATCCCACTCTTTGGTCCACAGGAAGGCGAAACCAAATTTTTGAATGCTCGGCCAGGAGGAGAAAATCAGGGACACGATAATGCCGCCCAGCAGCAATAGCACAATCAGCGCAGCCAGTTTCACCAGCGCGCTGAAAATCATGTCACCTTTTTTACCCGGAGGGTTAAATGCAGGCTTGGTTGCAGCCATAAATTACTCTTCTTTATGAGACGTCTTACGAATATGCCCGGTGGCGCTGACGCTTACCGGGCCTACAGAGTAAACCGTAGGGCGGGATCGCTGCGCGCCACCCGCCATCTTCGTTAAAAAAATCCTGTTAGTACAGCGCTTTACCGCTGCTGTCTTTCACGTTGGTTTTCCATGCAGCACGAATCTGCTCAACCACGCTGTCTGGCAGGCTGGCGTAATCCAGGTCATTAGCCTGTTTGCCGCCGTTTTTGTATGCCCAGTCGAAGAACTTCAGCACTTCTGCGCCCTGCTCTGGTTTCTTCTGCTCTTTGTGAACCAGAATGAAGGTGGTAGAGGTGATTGGCCACGCGTCTTCACCTTTCTGGTTAGTCAGGTCCTGAGCGAAGGATTTGCTCCAGTCAGCGCCTTTGGCGGCGTTGGCGAAGTTCTCTTCGGTCGGGCTAACCGGTTTGCCGTCGGCAGAAACCAGTTTGGTGTAGGCCAGATTGTTCTGCTTAGCGTAGGCGTACTCTACGTAGCCGATAGAGCCAGGCAGACGCTGTACGAAGGCTGCGATACCGTCGTTGCCTTTACCGCCCAGACCGGTTGGCCAGTTAACGGTAGAGCCGGAACCGACTTTAGATTTCCACTCTTCGTTCACTTTCGCCAGATAGCTGGTGAACACGAAAGAGGTACCAGAGCCGTCAGCACGACGAACCACCGCGATATTCTGCGAAGGCAGCTTAACGCCTGGGTTCAGCTTAGTGATGGCTTCGTCATCCCATTTTTTGATTTTGCCCAGGTAGATGTCACCCAGGGTTTTGCCGTCCAGCACCAGCTCGCCTGATTTCAGGCCAGGGATGTTAACAGCCAGCACAACGCCGCCAATCACGGTCGGGAACTGGAACAGGCCTTCCTGATTCAGTTTCTCATCAGACAGCGGAGCGTCGGATGCGCCGAAATCAACGGTATTCGCGGTAATTTGTTTTACGCCACCGGAGGAGCCGATACCCTGATAGTTGACCTTGTTACCGGTCTCTTTCTGGTAGGTATCCGCCCATTTGGCATACACCGGCGCAGGGAAGGTTGCACCAGCGCCAGTCAGGCTTGCTGCTGCGAAGGCAGAGAAAGCGCTCATCGATAAGGTCGCGGCGACAACAGTTGCGACAGTGGTACGCATAACTTTCATAATGTCTCCTGCAAGGATTTCGTAAATCATTGTTTAAGTGGCTACGATGAGCAAAATAGGACAAACAGGTGACAGATAAATGTACGAAATATGACAGTTTTATGACAATGAGAGAGTGTAAAATAAGCCACTGATATTAATGATTATTTGTTCAGGGGAGCATCATAGAGTTGTCATATAGAAAGGGCTAAGCCTGGTGCAAAAGAGGAAAAATGACAACGGCTGTCATAAACAGCCGTTGGGTGATTAATGTTCAATTTCCAGCGTGACCGTTGCGTACGCTTCAAACGTTCCAGGTTTTGGCTGCGCCCCCGTTGCGCTTGCAGGCGCAGCGGAAAAGGTAAGCGAATTGTTTTCGGCGCCGTTATTGTTTTCTCCCCTATCCATGTCCATCCTGCCGCCGTTGACGCTGACCTGACGATCCCACTTGTCGTATACCACAATGCCTACATCATCATTGCCGTTGACTTTCATCATCGTGGCATCGGCGTCGACAGGGTCTCCATGGAAAGTGGAGTAGACAATATTCTCATCCAGCATGCCTGTGCACTGTACCTGAATCGTCTTTTTTACCTTGTGACTCGTCACGGCGGTGCCTTTGGTAGCGGAAAATTCCGGGGCCGGGATTTTGCCAAAATCTATCTCAAGCGTCTGCCCGGGCGCTATCTCGCAATTTTGCGGCACGACGATATCGCCAGCGATTTTGATCTCTGCCATTTTTTCGGTGCTGGAGGTCGAGGAGGCCGCATCCAGCCCGCCATAAAGATCGGCGACTATCGTACCTGGCACACTCACCCGGCCAATAAACGGCTTGTTAATTAAGAATGATATTTTTATTTTTGAACCGGTATTGAGTGTTGGTTCGCTCCCTTCCTCACCAGGCGCATAACAATAGGAGCTATGAGACATTACGTTTGGTTCTGCGCTGAAAGGTACCGGTATATAATCTCTGCCGAGCACAAGTATCGACGTGGCGATGCTGAGGTTGTTATTAAGGGTAAAATAGGTATACCCGTTCTTTACCACATCTTCACTTAACGACGATCGTGCGGTGTAGTAGATTTGGCGAAAGCCCGTAGAGTAATGCGTAAGACAGTTGCATTGCGCTTTGTAACTCGCAGATGAACTGAGCGTTTCCAGATCCCTGATCTCTGTACCTGCTTTATTTTTATCCGCCGGGATCGACAGCCCGTTCAGATTAAGGTTATAGATATAAGCGCCACCTTCGGAGTGACAAATCCCGTCGCCCGTGGTGTACGCTTTGCATACTGGCGTTATAAATATTATCAACGCGCTTAAAAACAGAGGTGTCCTGAATTTCATCTTATTTCCCTATTGGCATACTGCCGATATTTGTATCAGTTCGACGCCTTCTGGCGGGGTAAAGTGGTAGTTAACCGGGCAGGTCATCGTGTTATCTGCGCCCCACTTCAGGACAAACGCCCCCTCTTCCGGCATGCCGGACAGATAAAGCTCGCCATTTTCGCCCACAATGCCGGTTACGCTGCCGTGGGGTAAATCAGCCGAGGCCATGGCGCCAAACGGCACCGGTTTGCCACTCTTCTGCCGCACATTGAACAGGACGCGATAGCCCACGTGAGTGACAAACTCCGCCCGTACCACCGCGCCGCGCGTCGGGATAACGCTGAGGATACTGTTGTCGATTTCGACGTTGGCCTTCGCAAAGTAATCGCTGTCGATCTCCACTCTGTTTTCATCGTAGGCGTTGAGCTGCGTCTGTACCGTATAGCCGCGCCAGTCCGTCGCCTTACCCGTACCATTCTCCAGCGCCAGGCCGGAAGCTCCCGGGGCTTTAACCAGCGCGACGGTTTCCCCCAGTTCCTGAGAGAAAGTTATGCCATCGCTGTGGGCCAGAATCCCGCCCTTCATTCCATAGTTGAGGCGCTGGTTGTCCTGGGTATAGTCGTAACTGGCGTTTACCGAACCATAGGTGCCGTCATAGCCCACCCCTGCGCTGTTGTTGTAATCTTCGTTATCCGCATCGTAAGACTGCTGAACGTTCCAGGAGAGGTTGTGCGCATCCAGCGCGTTACCGCTCAGCCCCACCTGGTGCATCCCTTTTCCGTGGTTGTTTTGGGTGTACCCATAGTTGACGTAGCTGTCATGCAGCCAGCCTGACAACGGTATGGAGAGGGAGAGCATAAAAATCTGTTCGCTGCCCTGACTGTCGCTGACGTCAGTGTCGGTGCTATTTTGGGCCGAGGTGAGTGAATCGGTGTAGTTCCAGGAGACGTTCCAGGAAATAGCGCGCCAGCTATTGCTGTAGCCCAGCTGCACCAGCCGCTCGACTTCATCCGTCTTCCAGTACTGCTGGCGGCTAAGGGTAAGATAAATATTTCCCATCCCGTCGCCAAAGGTCTGCGTCCATGTTCCCTCCAGACGGCTACGGCGGTTACCTGTCGTCCAGAAGTCGCTCTCGTTATTCTGCCGGGACGCCCATTCGTTCAGGGTGTAGTAGCCCTCTGTGGAGTAGCGGTAGCCCACCAGCCGAAACGTTGTGTTCGTTTCATCAAAACGTTTGGAATAGAGAAAACGGTAAGATTGCCCGCTTTCGTCATCGTCCTCAAACCGCGAGCGGGCATGCGTTACGTCCAGCGAAAGGGCGCCCAGCGAACCCATATCTTTCCCCACGCCAAGCGCGGCGGAGGTGTAATCGCTGGTTCCCTGCACGCCCCCGTAGAGGGTAATACCCGCAGGAAAACCGTGTAACACCTGCGCCTGAAAAACGGTCGGCTGAAAATCGTTTTGATCGCGCAGTTCACCCGCGCTGATATCGACATCGGTTTGGTCTTCACGCTTCAGGATCGCCAGTGAGGCGTAAGGCTGGGTAAAATGTTGCTCGCTGCCATCCTCTTCTTTGATGGTAACATCCAGATCGCCACCCGAATTGGTGGTGTTTAAATCCTTGAGCGCAAACGCTCCCTGCGGTACGGCAGACTGGTAAATGATGTAACCGTTTTGCCGCACAATCACGGTCGCATTGCTTTTCGCCACGCCGCGAACCACTGGCGCAAACCCCGTCAGGCTCGAAGGCAGCATGTCATCATCCGTGTAGAGACGCATCCCTCGCAGTTGCGTGCTGTCAAACACGTCGCTTGCGGTCCATGTATCCCCCAGCATAATTTGGCTGCGTAACGCGGCGATATCGCGCTGTAAATAGGTATTGATCGAATGATACGAAGACTCGCCATCGGTCACGTTTAGCGTACTGTAGTTACGTAAACGCCATGCCCCCAGGTTGGCACCGTTGCGCAGGTTCAGATAATAAAAATCGTTGTTATCATCCTCGTTCGAATGCACCGTGCTGGAGCCGGAAAAATCGTAGTTCACCATCAGCGCATTGATGCCCTCATCCCAGCGTGAGGGATTGATATAGCCGCGCGCCGATACATCAATATAGATTTGCGGCAACGTGACGTTAAGCTGGAGTTTATCCGTATCAAACGTCCAGGTTGAGCCAGGAACGAGCGGCGCGGGGTCCAGACAGGCTTTGTCATCTATGTCGTTAAGGGCCTTGATAGCCGCCACTTTGACCCCAAGCTCAGCGAGCACGGTTTTGATGTCTGAGAAGCAAGGATGCAGGTTGCTGGTGGCAGTATCTTCGAAAAAGGTCACCTCCCGGCGGTCAACATATTCGCCGTTTACATAGATGCTGACCTTATAGTTCCCGGCAGGCAGACTGTTCGCGCGATTAAACTGGTGGATATCCACGTCCACCGGATGATCGATTTCAAGCAGCGCAGGGTTAAACATATCCCTCGCGGCCACCTCGCCGGATAAACCAAGCACCATCCCGGAAGCAAGCGCGATGAAAATACGGTAACACTCCATAAATAAACCATCCTTTGCTTAAAGCGCTGCTTTTAAATCCTGACTAATCGCACCGAAATCATTCACATACCGCCAAACCAGCGCATGGCCATTCACGCCTTCCGGTAAGGGTAAACGCAGGGTTTCAAAGGGATGGACGATATTGAGCGGCACATCTTTGCCGTCCACTGTCACATTCATAACGTTGATATTTAGCGGCGTGGGATTTTCAACTACCAGCTGCCGATTTTCTCTGTGCCACTTCACCTGCGTGGCGGCGCGCTCCGGGGTAATGTTCAACGAGGCCGGACGCCAGATCAGCTTGATACGTGTCTTAATGGCGATTTCCATCGCGTTCGGCTTATTGCTCGCCGGGGGAATATTTTTGATGTTCAGCCAGAACACCGACTCCCGATCCTGCGGTAAATTGCCCTCGGTTTTCATAATGCGCAGAATTTTTTCCTGCCCAGCCTCCAGACGAGATACCGGTGGAATGACGGTAAACGGTGGTTTTTTCGCGGTTCCTGTATTACTGAAGGGGTCAACCCATGTTTGAATAAGATAAGGGATAGCCGCTTCGTTATTTTTGACAGTAATGGTTGCGTCGGATTTATCACTCGAATAAACCACTCGTGTGCCACCGATAACCACACCTGCCGATGCCATTGTAGAAATACCCGTAAGACAACACGCTAATAATACATTCACTATACGCCCTGGCATAATCCAATGTCCTTATATATAAAGGAGCCTGTAAATAAGTTCTTAACAGGCTCCGAATCCATAACCGCTGATTATTTCAAGTATTCAATAGTAAACTGAGAGTCAGCATTCGCAGTACCCGGAGTCACTGTTGCCAGAGTCTGGACGAATTTCGCCTTGAATCCCATATCCGCTTTACCATCTGCAATGGCAACGTATTTAGAATTGTTATACAAAGGGATCGCGGTATCATCGCTCAGGTTGAACAGTTTTATCGCCACGCCCGTCGCCGCAATGGCGTCGCCGCTGCCAGTGAACTCACCGTCCGTACCGTCTTCGTTCACCGGCGTACCGATTGAAAGATAACCTTTACCGATGGTATCTTTATCTTCCGTCCCGTCAAAGCGTACCGCCGCCTCAGTATAGGTTGCCGGGCAGCCTTCCAGACGGATGTGGAAATCTTTAACAGACGCGGTGGAATCAATACCCGCGAAGGTTTTTACCGATACACGACCAATATTAACAGTCTGATTACTGGTATCAGTCGTGACTGTACAAGTAGAATCAATCACCTCGCCACGGAAATGAACAGTACCGTCAGCCGCTAATGTCGCACCTGAAAACAGGACGGAAGATAAAACCAGTGAAGTGGCTATAACGTTTAATTTCATGAAACTCTCCATAATTTACATTATTTGTATGCGTCTCATTTATACATTCAAATAAAACACACCATCCTTTAAAGCGTGGCGATAGTACAGTTCATTCCTGCTCTATGACAAATATGTTTTCCCACATGAAATATCTTTAAAATGGAACAATAAAAATTAAAAATAAAAAAACCCTTAAAAATAAGAACAAAACATAATTAAAAAATGCTATTGATATCTCTTCTCTATTTTTTTAAGAATTTATCAATATCTTTTCTTTGTCATAGCTAAATCAGATTCTTTTTTAAGCAGACATAGGTGAAATGAGCAGATAGAGCAAAAATGTAAGAAAAAATGAAAAAAGAAACAGGTTGCGATAAAAAGAAATAATCGCTGAGGGGAGGGCTATGAGGCTGCCAGAATACTGGCAGCCTCGGGTAGGCTGGAGATTATTCTACGGTGACGGACTTCGCCAGGTTACGTGGCTGGTCTACGTCGGTGCCCTTGATCAGCGCGACGTGATAAGCCAGCAGTTGCAGCGGTACGGTGTAGAAGATCGGCGCAATCACCTCTTCCACATGCGGCATCTCGATGATGTGCATGTTGTCGCTGCTGGCGAAACCGGCATCTTTATCCGCAAAGACGTACAGAACACCACCACGGGCGCGCACTTCTTCGATGTTAGATTTCAGTTTTTCCAGCAGTTCGTTGTTAGGTGCCACCACGATAACTGGCATATCCGCATCGATCAGCGCCAGCGGGCCATGCTTCAGCTCGCCTGCCGCATAGGCTTCAGCGTGAATATAAGAGATCTCTTTCAGCTTCAGCGCGCCTTCCAGCGCAATCGGATACTGATCGCCACGGCCCAGGAACAGGGCGTGATGTTTGTCAGAGAAATCTTCCGCCAGAGCTTCAATGCGTTTGTCCTGAGAGAGCATCTGCTCAATACGGCTCGGCAGCGCCTGCAGACCGTGAACGATGTCATGCTCAACAGAGGCATCTTCACCTTTCAGACGCGCCAGTTTCGCCACCAGCATCAGCAGAACCGTCAGCTGAGTGGTAAACGCCTTGGTGGAGGCCACGCCGATTTCGGTACCCGCTTTGGTCATCAGCGCCAGATCGGATTCACGCACCAGCGATGAGCCCGGGACGTTACAGATGGCCAGAGAACCCAGATAACCCAGCTCTTTAGAGAGACGCAGCGCCGCCAGGGTATCTGCCGTTTCACCTGACTGGGAAAGGGTGATCATCAGGCTGTTACGACGTACGGCAGATTTGCGATAGCGGAACTCAGACGCAATTTCTACGTCGCACGGCACGCCCGCCAGAGATTCAAACCAGTAGCGAGAGACCATACCGGAGTTGTAGGAGGTGCCGCAGGCCACGATCTGAATGTGCTCGACTTTGCTCAGCAGTTCGTTGGCATTGGCGCCCAGCTCGCTCAGATCCACTTCACCATGGCTGATGCGACCAGTCAGGGTGTTTTTAATGGCGTTTGGCTGTTCGTAGATCTCTTTCTGCATGTAGTGACGGTAAGCACCTTTGTCGCCCGCGTCGTATTGCAGGTTTGATTCGATCTCCTGACGCTTAACCTGCTCGCCTTTTGTGTCGAATACGGTCACGCTGCGACGTGTCACCTCGGCAATGTCTCCCTCTTCCAGGAAGATAAAGCGACGGGTAACCGGCAGCAGCGCCAGCTGGTCGGAAGCGATAAAGTTTTCACCCATGCCCAGACCAATCACCATCGGACTACCGGAACGCGCGGCCAGCAGCGTGGACGGGTCGCGGGAATCCATGATCACCGTACCGTAAGCACCACGTAGCTGAGGGATAGCGCGCAGCACCGCATCACGCAGTGTACCGCCCTTTGCCAGCTCCCAGTGCACCAGGTGAGCAATCACTTCGGTGTCGGTTTCAGAGACGAAGGTATAGCCGCGCGCTTTCAGTTCTTCACGCAGCGGTTCGTGGTTTTCGATAATGCCGTTATGCACGACCACGATGTGTTCAGACACATGCGGGTGTGCGTTGCCTTCAGATGGCTCACCGTGGGTCGCCCAGCGGGTATGCGCAATACCGGTGCCACCGTGCAGCGGATGTTCTTCCGCAGCCTGGGCCAGCATCTGCACTTTACCGAGACGGCGCAGACGGGTCATATGACCTTCTGCATCAACGACAGCCAGCCCGGCTGAGTCGTAACCACGGTATTCCAGACGACGTAAACCTTCGAGAAGGATTTCAGCAATATCACGCTGCGCAACTGCGCCAACAATTCCACACATAGTTATATTTCCTGATTATGGCGTTATGCCATGCGTTGTCGCTGACCTGTATTTGCCCTTTCCGGGCGCCCCGAGCCTTGTAGAGAGTGGGGTTATTTTTATGGGTACTGCTTGTGGGGGGAGGATTATGTTATCCCCTCACCCCGGCCCTCTCCCCAAAGGGGCGAGGGAGAAAAACACCGCACCGAACAATCCCCTCTCCCCTGTGGGGAGAGGGTTAGGGTGAGGGGTATAAATCCGTTACTTCTGCTTCACCGGGCGTTTCCAGCCCTGCTTGCTGACCTGCGGAACGCGGCTTAACACCAGCTCGTTCTCGGCCACATCGCGCGTAACGGTTGTCCCGGCGGCAATGGTCACGCCTTTGCCCACGGTAACAGGCGCCACCAGCTGGGTATCGGAGCCTACAAACACGTCATCACCAATGATGGTTTTAAACTTATTGGCGCCGTCATAGTTACAGGTAATCGTCCCTGCACCAATGTTTACGTTGTCGCCAATTTCCGCATCGCCCAGATAGGTCAGATGACCCGCTTTAGAGCCCTTACCCAGACGCGCTTTTTTCATTTCCACGAAGTTACCTACGTGAGCACCTTCCAGCAGCTCAGCGCCCGGGCGCAGACGCGCAAATGGGCCAATCGTACAGGCCGCCTCAAGATGGGCATCTTCCACCACGCTGTACGGGCTGATTTCGCAGTCGTCACCGATCGCGCTGTTTTTAATCACACAGCCGGTGCCGATTTTGACGCGGTTGCCCAGCGTGACGTTACCTTCCAGGATAACGTTAGTATCTATTACAACGTCGCGCCCGTGGGTCAGCGTGCCACGCAGATCGAAACGCGCCGGATCTCGCAGCATAACGCCCGCGAGCAACAGCTTTTCTGCCTGCTCGGACTGGTAAATACGCTCAAGACGGGAAAGCTGGAGACGGTTGTTTACCCCGTCCGTTTCGCTGATACGCGCCGGATGAACGGCAGCAATCTCACGCCCTTCCTGGTAAGCCATCGCAATGATGTCGGTGATGTAGTATTCACCCTGCGCGTTGTTATTGTTGAGTCTGGACAGCCAGCGCTTCATATCCGCACCGTTCGCAATCAGGATGCCGGTGTTGATCTCCTGAATCTGGCGCTGTTCGTCAGTGGCATCTTTATGCTCAACAATCCCCGTCACGTTGCCGTTTTCACGCGTAATGCGGCCATAGCCGGTTGGATCGTCCAGCACGACGGTCAACAAACCGATGCCACCCTGCGGTTTGGCTTCACGCAGCCGAGTAAGGGTTTCAACGGAGATCAGCGGGACGTCGCCGTAGAGCATCAGGATATCTTCATCATCAGCGAAGAAGGGTGCAGCCTGCTGCATTGCATGACCCGTACCCAGCTGTTCTGCCTGAAGCACCCAGTTGAGATTGTCGTCACGCAGCGTTTTTTTCAGCAGATCGCCGCCATGTCCATAAACCAGATGCACCTGGCTGGCGCCTAATTCATTCGCTGCATCAATAACATGCTGAACCATTGGCTTTCCTGCCAGCGTGTGGAGCACTTTAGGCAGATCGGAATACATGCGGGTACCTTTGCCTGCGGCAAGGATCACCACGCTCATCGCACTGTTTAACATACGCATCCTGACGGTAGTTTGTGTGAGAAGTAAAAACGTTTGATGCTTAAAATTCTACATCTTTTTCATCATGAATTAAGGCCGAAAAAAAAAGCCAGCCTGGGATCCAGACTGGCTTTTGTGCTTTTCAAGCCGGTGTTACATCGCTTTTTTGGTCAACTCGATAACGCGCAGTTTCGCGATCGCTTTGGCCAGCTCCGCAGACGCCTGAGCGTAATCCACGTCACCATGAGAGCTGTTAATGTGCTCTTCAGCCTTACGCTTCGATTCCAGGGCTCGCGCTTCGTCGAGATCCTGGCCACGAATAGCGGTATCGGCCAGAACGGTCACACTGCCTGGCTGCACTTCAAGAATGCCGCCGGACAGATAGATAAACTCTTCATGACCGAACTGTTTAACGATGCGGATCATACCAGGCTTAATGGCGGTGAGCAGCGGTGCGTGACCCGGGAAAATACCCAGTTCACCTTCACTACCCGTTACCTGGATTTTCTCGACCAGACCAGAGAACATTTGTTGCTCTGCGCTGACGACGTCCAGGTGGTAAGTCATTGCCATATCACCCTCCGATTAAGGCGTTAAAGTTTTTTGGCTTTTTCCACGGCTTCTTCGATGGAACCAACCATGTAGAACGCCTGCTCTGGCAGGTGATCGTATTCGCCTTCCATGATGCCTTTAAAGCCACGGATGGTGTCTTTCAGGGAAACGTATTTACCTGGAGAACCGGTGAATACTTCCGCAACGAAGAACGGCTGGGACAGGAAGCGCTGGATCTTACGCGCACGTGCTACCACCAGTTTGTCTTCTTCAGACAGTTCATCCATACCCAGGATGGCGATGATGTCTTTCAGTTCCTGATAACGTTGCAGCAGGGACTGTACGCCACGCGCGGTGTCGTAGTGCTCCTGGCCAACAACCAGTGGATCCAGCTGACGGCTGGTGGAGTCCAGCGGGTCAACGGCCGGGTAGATACCCAGAGACGCGATCTGACGGCTCAGAACCACGGTTGCATCTAAGTGAGCAAAGGTGGTGGCTGGAGATGGGTCAGTCAAGTCATCCGCAGGTACGTATACCGCCTGAACGGAGGTGATAGAACCAGTTTTGGTAGAGGTGATACGTTCCTGAAGAACACCCATCTCTTCCGCAAGCGTAGGCTGATAACCTACCGCTGAAGGCATACGACCCAGCAGTGCAGATACTTCAGTACCGGCCAGGGTGTAACGGTAGATGTTATCAACGAACAGCAGAACGTCACGGCCTTCGTCACGGAACTTCTCAGCCATCGTCAGGCCAGTCAGCGCAACGCGCAGACGGTTTCCTGGTGGCTCGTTCATCTGGCCGTAAACCAGGGAAACTTTGTCCAGAACGTTGGAGTCGGTCATTTCATGGTAGAAGTCGTTACCCTCACGAGTACGTTCACCAACACCCGCAAACACGGAGTAACCGGAGTGCTCGATCGCGATGTTACGGATCAGCTCCATCATGTTTACGGTTTTACCTACACCCGCACCACCGAACAGACCAACTTTACCGCCCTTCGCGAACGGGCACATCAGGTCGATAACTTTGATGCCGGTTTCCAGCAGTTCCTGAGAGCTGGACAGCTCTTCGTAGGAAGGTGCCGCGCGGTGGATAGCCCAACGCTCTTCTTCACCGATGTCGCCTTTCATGTCGATTGGTTGACCCAATACGTTCATGATACGACCCAGTGTTGCTTTACCTACCGGGACTTCGATCGGGTGCTCAAGGTCTTTTACTTCCAGACCACGACGCAGACCGTCGGAAGAACCCATGGCGATGGTACGCACGATACCGCCGCCGAGCTGCTGCTGAACTTCCAGCACCAGGCTCTCGTTACCATTCTGTACCTCAAGCGCGTCGTACACGCGTGGTACGGCGTCCTGAGGGAACTCGACGTCCACCACGGCGCCGATTACCTGGACAATCTTTCCAGTAGCCATCTTGAATCCTCTACGTAATTCGTAAACCTGGTTAAACCGCGGCGGCCCCCGAGACGATCTCGGTGAGTTCCTGAGTAATGCTGGCCTGACGAGCTTTGTTGTAAACCAACTGCAGCTCTTTAATCAGGCTGCCGCCATTATCGGTCGCGGCTTTCATCGCCACCATTCGTGCGGCCTGCTCGCTGGCCAGGTTTTCTACAACGCCCTGATAAACCTGAGATTCAACGTAACGACGCAGCAGGGTATCCAGCAGCGGTTTCGGATCGGGTTCATACAGGTAATCCCAGGCTTTCTGTTTCAGCTCGTCATCTTCTGATGCCGGTAACGGCAGCATCTGAGTGAGCGTAGGCACCTGAGACATGGTGTTAATAAATTTGTTGCTGACAACGTACAGTCTGTCCAGACGGCCTTCATCGTAGGCCTGCAACATCACTTTAACCGGGCCGATCAGTTCGGACAGGGACGGGTTATCACCCATACCGGTCACCTGAGCGACAATGTTGCCACCAACGGAGTTAAAGAAAGAGACGCCTTTAGAGCCAATCAGTGCCAGATCGCACTGAACGCCTTTATCGGACCAGCCTTTCATATCCGCCAGCAGTTTTTTGAACAGGTTAATGTTCAAGCCGCCACACAGACCACGGTCAGTCGACACCACCAGGTAGCCCACGCGCTTAACGTCGCGTTCTTCCAGGTAAGGGT
Source organism: Enterobacter hormaechei subsp. xiangfangensis (assembly GCF_001729785.1). Lineage (NCBI taxonomy): Bacteria > Pseudomonadati > Pseudomonadota > Gammaproteobacteria > Enterobacterales > Enterobacteriaceae > Enterobacter > Enterobacter hormaechei. The sequence goes on along the minus strand of NZ_CP017183.1, from coordinate 4,635,355 downwards.
GCTTATATTCCAGATTACCGTTTGCAAGGTGACCAATCACTTTGCGCATGGTCTCTGCATAAGGACGGCTGGCCGCCATGCGATCCTGCGATTTACGCATTTTGGAAGCGGCGACCATCTCCATCGCTTTAGTGATCTTTTGCGTGTTCTGGACGCTTGCGATCTTACTACGTATCTCTTTTGCGCCGGCCATGAGCTTCTCCTCAATGCCAGACGGCTTGTCCTGAGACAAGCCGCCGGACGATTACCAGGATTGGGTTGCTTTGAAGGAATCGAGGATAGCTTTCAGCTTGCCTTCGATTTCGTCGTTATAGCCACCGGTCTGGTTGATCTCTTGCATCAGCGGAGCGTGATCACGGTCGACGTAAGCCAGCAGAGCGGCTTCGAAGCTACCGATTTTCGCCAGTTCCACATCTTCGAGGTAACCGCGTTCAGCCGCGAACAGTACCAGGCCCTGCTGAGCAACCGACATTGGCGCGTACTGTTTCTGCTTCAGCAGCTCGGTCACTTTCTGACCGTGGCTCAGCTGTTTACGGGTTGCTTCGTCCAGATCGGATGCGAACTGAGAGAACGCAGCCAGTTCACGATACTGTGCCAGCGCGGTACGGATACCACCGGACAGTTTCTTGATGATCTTGGTCTGAGCAGCACCACCCACACGGGATACGGAGATACCCGGGTTAACCGCCGGACGAATACCGGAGTTAAACAGGTTGGTTTCCAGGAAGATCTGACCATCGGTAATGGAGATTACGTTGGTCGGAACGAACGCAGAAACGTCACCCGCCTGGGTTTCAATGATCGGCAGAGCGGTCAGAGAACCTGTTTTACCCTTCACTTCACCTTTGGTGAAGTTCTCGACGTATTCCGCGTTAACGCGGGAAGCACGCTCCAGCAGACGAGAGTGGAGGTAGAATACGTCGCCTGGGAATGCTTCACGTCCTGGTGGACGACGGAGCAGCAGGGAAACCTGACGATAAGCAACAGCCTGTTTAGACAGGTCATCGTATACGATCAGCGCATCTTCACCGCGGTCACGGAAGTATTCGCCCATTGCGCAACCGGCGTATGGTGCCAGGTATTGCAGTGCAGCAGATTCAGACGCGGTTGCTACCACAACGATGGTGTTAGACAGTGCGCCGTGCTCTTCCAGTTTACGAACCACGTTGGAAATGGTGGACGCTTTCTGGCCGATAGCCACGTACACACATTTGATGCCGGAGTCACGCTGGTTGATGATGGCGTCGATTGCCATCGCGGTTTTACCGGTCTGACGGTCACCGATGATCAGTTCACGCTGACCACGACCGATTGGGATCATGGCATCAACGGACTTATAACCCGTCTGTACTGGCTGATCAACTGACTGACGGTCGATAACGCCTGGTGCGATAACTTCGATTGGGGAGAAGCCATCGTGCTCAACCGGACCTTTACCGTCGATTGGCGCACCCAGGGTGTTAACAACGCGACCCAGCAGGCCACGGCCAACCGGCACTTCAAGAATACGGCCAGTACACTTAACCTTCATGCCTTCGGCGAGGTCAGCGTATGGACCCATCACAACGGCACCTACGGAGTCGCGCTCCAGGTTCAGTGCGATAGCGTAACGGTTACCCGGCAGGGAAATCATCTCACCCTGCATACAATCGGCCAGGCCGTGGATGCGGATAACACCGTCACTTACAGAAACAATAGTACCTTCGTTGTGAGCTTCACTCACAACATTGAACTGAGCAATGCGCTGCTTGATCAGTTCGCTGATTTCGGTGGAATTCAGTTGCATGCTCCAGTCCCCTTAAGACTGCAAGACGTCTGCAAGGCGCTCAAGACGGCCGCGTACGCTGCCATCAATGACCATATCACCCGAGCGGATGATTACGCCTGCCATTACAGACTTATCGATTTTGCAATTCAGCTTAACTTTGCGTGACAGACGTTTTTCCATCGCGGCGGTGATTTTCGCAAGCTGTTCGTCACTCAGTTCAGTCGCGGAAGTTACTTCAACTTCAGCGGTAGCTTCACTAAGGGCACGTAAGTGCTCAAACTGCTCGAGAACATCCGGGAGCACACGGAGACGACCATTTTCCGCCATCACCTTAATCAGGTTCTGGCCGTTGGCATCCAGTTGCTCTCCGCACACGGCGATAAACGACGCGGCGAGGGTTTCAGGCGCTAACGCACCAGAAAGCAACTCGGCCATTTGTTCGTTTTTCGTCACCTCAGCGGCAAACGCCAGCATATTCTGCCAGCGATCGACATTTTGGTGTTCGACAGCAAAGTCAAAAGCTGCTTTGGCGTAGGGGCGAGCTACCGTAACAAATTCAGACATCAGCCCCTCCCTCCTTACAGTTCAGCGACAAGTTTGTCCACGATGTCGCTGTTAGCAGCTTCATCCACGGAACGTTCGATGATCTTCTCGGCGCCAGCAACAGCCAGAATCGCAACCTGCTTACGCAGTTCTTCACGAGCACGTTTACGCTCAGCTTCAATTTCAGCCTGAGCCTGTGTCACGATCTTAGTACGTTCCTGTTCTGCTTCAGCTTTGGCTTCGTCCAGGATCTGAGAACGGCGTTTGTTAGCCTGTTCAATGATTACCTGAGCTTCAGCTTTCGCTTTTTTCAGCTGGTCTGTCGCGTTGGCCTGTGCAAGGTCCAAATCTTTCTTAGCGCGTTCTGCGGAAGCCAGACCGTCAGCAATTTCTTTCTGACGTTTTTCGATGGCAGCCATTAAAGGCGGCCATACATACTTCATGCAGAACCAGACAAAGAGAATAAACGCGATGGCCTGGCCGAGGATTGTTGCGTTCATGTTCACAGCACAATACCTCTTAAATTTCTGTGGCTTGGGGTTTTAAAACAACTACTACGCGACAGCAAACATCACGTACAGACCCAGACCTACAGCGATCATTGGGATTGCATCCACCAGACCCATAACGATAAAGAACTGAGTACGCAGCAGAGGAATCAGATCAGGTTGACGCGCTGCGCCTTCCAGGAATTTGCCCCCGAGGATGCCGATACCGATCGCAGCACCGATAGCCGCCAGACCCATCATCACAGCGGCAGCCATGTACAGCAGATCCATATTCAGGTTTTCCATGACAGTCTCCAGTTTGTTTCAATTAAAACGTAGTAGTGTTGGTAAAAAATCAGTGCTCTTCAGACGCCATCGACAGATAGACGATCGTCAGAACCATGAAGATAAAGGCTTGCAGCGTAATGATCAGGATGTGGAAAATGGCCCATGGCACATTCAGAATCCACTGTGACCACCACGGCAGAAGACCCGCGATCAGAATGAAAATCAGCTCACCCGCATACATGTTGCCGAACAGTCGCAGACCCAGTGAAACAGGTTTGGACAGCAGGCTAACGCCTTCCAGAATCAGGTTGACCGGAATAAACGCCCAGTGGTTGAACGGCTGCAAGGTAAGCTCTTTCACAAAGCCGCTTACGCCTTTCATTTTGATGCTGTAGAACAGAATGAGGATAAATACGCCCAGCGCCATCGACAGGGTGATGTTCACGTCGGCAGACGGAACCACGCGCAGTGCAGGCAGGCCGAGTACGTGCTCACCGATCCAAGGTAAGAAATCGATAGGCAGGAGGTCCATCAGGTTCATCAGGAAGACCCAAACGAACACGGTCAGGGCCAGCGGAGCAATCAGTTTGCTCTTACCATGGTACATGTCTTTCACGCTGCCATGGACGAAGCCGATGATCATCTCGATGAACGTCTGGAATTTCCCTGGAACACCGCTGGTCGCCTTTTTAGCAACGCTACGGAACATGGCCAGGAACAGAAGACCCAAAACCACCGAGAAGAACATGGAGTCGATGTTGATCGTCCAGAAGGTGGCCGGGGGGTTATGTGGATCCACCAGCGAGAATGTACGCAGGTCCAGCTGAAGGTTATTCAGATGGTGACCTATGTAATCCTGCGGCGTCATATTTTCTGAAGCCATGATGCCTTTTACCCTTTGTTATTGATTACAGCTGGAGCCAGAACTTGTACCACCAGCACCAAAACCCACGTTGCTATCAGCGGCATGAATACCACTTTCAAAACCGCCAGCGCCATCACCAGTAGAGCAAAGGTCAGCAACACCTTACACACTTCGCCGAGAGCGAAGGACCAGGCCACGCGGCCTTTGGCAGGTGTATGCGCCTGATGACGCCAGGCAAAAATCATAAACAACACGTTTGGCAGAACCACCGCCAAACCTCCGCACGCGGCGGAGATGCCCCAGAAGGGGTCTTTGAGGCTAAACAGCAGTCCACTTGCTATCACAGCCAGAAACTGAATGAACAGAAGCTTACGAGCAACGTTTCTACTCAAGAGCGACACAGACATCACGTTTTTACTCCTGCTCCCTTCGAGGTATGCCGCGTGTCGTATAAAACGTCCTTTAAGGCTCAGAGTCAAGCATCAAAAAGCGGTCAAATTATACGGTGCGTACCCGTGATTTCAAACATTAAGTAGCGAAAAGGTGAATAAATGTTTAAATATTTTTCCCCAGTCCTATTTTTCAACTTTTGACCTAAGCGTTGACCTTCAGGCAAAACTGCAAACAGCGCGGAAACGTTGGTGATAAAGCGTGCACGAGATCACAAAATACACATTTGCGATAAAGTGGTATTTATCAAAGACGTAAAACGATTAATTTCATCTGTATGAAATTAAAGCAAAAAAACCGCAACTATTTTTAAAACAGAGCCGTATACAACAAAAACCTTTTATTGACATTCTTAATAAATATTTAACATTCCATTCTTGTTGCTTTTACCCACTTTTAGCAGACTGATAATTTCATGGTTGACTATCCTCTGAGTGAACGAATCACGTCAGGTTAACCATAAGAAAATACATGGTAACAACAAGGTTAAATTAACGACGACCAAATCAGACTGAATGTGCTGCTTTTTAACACGATCAGAACAGCACAAATTCCACATTTTTTATTAATTTTTTAAAAAGTGTTTGGCTTAATTATCACCAGATGACGCTCACCTTCGAGCTGAGGGATCTGGAGTTTCTCAATGGATTCGACAACAAAACCGTCCGGAAGCTGCTCGATTTCGTCCCCCGGAAGTTGCCCTTTCAGAGCATAAAAACGCCCCTTCTCCGCTGGCAGGTGTTTGCACCAGCTCACCATGTCATTGAGTGAGGCAAACGCGCGGCTGATAACACCGTCAAACGGTGGCTCTGCCGGGAACTCCTCTACCCTGCTCTGTACGGGCGTAATGTTTTCCAGCTTCAGCTCATGCTGAACCTGGCGTAAAAAGCGTACGCGCTTGCCCAGGCTGTCCAGCAGCGTGAAATGACTCTCCGGTCGAACAATAGACAACGGAACGCCCGGCAAGCCCGGACCGGTGCCCACATCGATAAAACGTTCACCGTTCAGATACGGCGCCACGACGATGCTATCGAGAATATGGCGAATCAGCATCTCGTTGGGATCGCGTACGGAGGTGAGGTTGTACGCTTTATTCCATTTGTTCAGCATATCGACATAGGCCACCAGCTGATTTTTCTGGTGATCGGTGAGCGAAATACCTGCCTGTTCCAGCAGACGAGAGAGTTTATTGAGCACGGTGGATACCTGTTGAGAAACTTAAGTGGCGGGTGGCGCTTCGCTAACCCGCCCTACGGGTTCAGTAGGCCCGGTAAGCGCAGCGCCACCGGGCTATTTACAGAGCATTACGCGCTACGGCGCAGCATGCCCTGCTTTTTCAGCCACACCAGCAGAATCGAAATCGCGGCAGGTGTGACGCCAGAGATACGTGAGGCCTGGCCAATCGACACAGGTTTGTGATCGTTCAGCTTAGCGATCACTTCGTTGGAAAGGCCCGTCACCTGACGGTAGTCCAGCATTTCCGGCAGCAGCGTGTTTTCGTTGCGCTGCTGTTTTTCGATCTCATCCTGCTGACGCGCGATGTAGCCTTCGTACTTCACCTGAATTTCGACCTGCTCGGCAGCTTCAGCGTCTTCAAGGCCCGGTGCGAACGCCGTCAGTTTGACCAGATTCTCGTAGGTGACTTCAGGACGGCGCAGCAGATCTTCCCCACTGGCTTCGCGCGACAGCGGTGCTGTTAAGTGAGCATTCACTTCAGCAGCAGTTTCCGCCTGCGGATTCACCCAGGTGGTTTTCAGGCGCTGACGTTCCTGTTCAATGCGTTCCAGCTTCTCGTTGAAGCGCGCCCAGCGCTCGTCATCCACCAGACCCAGCTCGCGGCCCACCTCGGTCAGACGCAGATCGGCATTGTCTTCGCGCAGCATCAGGCGATATTCCGCACGAGAAGTAAACATGCGGTACGGTTCTTTGGTCCCCAGCGTGCAGAGATCGTCGACCAGAACGCCCAGGTAAGCCTGAGAACGCGCCGGTGCCCAGCCCTCTTTCTCGGCAGAGAAGCGAGCGGCGTTCAGACCGGCCAGCAGCCCTTGCGCGGCAGCTTCTTCGTACCCGGTGGTGCCGTTAATCTGGCCTGCGAAGAACAGACCCTGGATGAATTTGCTTTCCAGCGTCGGCTTCAGGTCACGCGGATCGAAGAAATCGTACTCAATAGCGTAGCCAGGACGAACGATCTTCGCGTTTTCCATGCCCTGCATTGAACGCACAATCTGCATCTGCACGTCGAACGGCAGGCTGGTGGAGATGCCGTTCGGGTAAATTTCGTTAGATGTCAGCCCTTCCGGTTCGAGGAAGATCTGGTGCTGATTACGATCGGCAAAGCGCATCACTTTGTCTTCGATAGACGGGCAATAACGCGGGCCGATCCCTTCGATCACACCAGCATACATTGGGCTGCGATCGAGATTATTGCGGATCACGTCATGGGTTTTTTCATTGGTGTGCGTGATGTAGCACGGCACCTGCTGCGGATGTTGCCCCGCATTGCCCATGAACGAGAACACCGGCATCGGGTTATCGCCGTGCTGCTGTGCCAGCACGCTGAAATCAATGGTGCGCGCATCAATACGCGGTGGCGTGCCGGTTTTCAGGCGGCTTACGCGCAGCGGCAGCTCACGCAGACGACGAGATAACGGAATTGACGGCGGATCGCCAGCACGACCACCGCTGTAATTGTCCAGACCAATATGGATTTTACCGTCCAGGAATGTCCCGACCGTCAGCACCACCGCTTTTGCGCGGAATTTGAGACCCATTTGGGTCACGGCGCCAACAACACGATCGTTCTCCACGATAAGATCTTCTACCGCCTGCTGGAAGATCATCAGGTTCGGTTGGTTTTCCAGCGCGGTGCGCACAGCCTGACGGTAAAGCACACGGTCTGCCTGTGCACGGGTGGCGCGAACAGCCGGACCTTTACTCGCGTTTAGTATCCTAAACTGAATACCCGCATGATCGATCGCTTTCGCCATCAGGCCGCCAAGTGCATCCACTTCTTTTACCAGGTGTCCTTTCCCAATGCCGCCAATCGCCGGATTACAGGACATTTGTCCCAGCGTGTCGATATTGTGTGTCAAAAGCAGGGTCTGCTGACCCATTCGCGCTGCGGCCATTGCGGCCTCAGTGCCTGCGTGACCCCCGCCAATGATGATGACGTCAAAAGGATCCTGATAAAACATGGTGGTCTGCCTCGCGTAAAGCGGTATGAAAATGGATTGAAGCCCGGGCCGTGGATTCTACTCAACTTTAGTCTTTCGAGAAAGCATTGGGATCCTGGGCTATTAAAAAGAAGATCTTTTTATTTAGAGATCTGTTCTATTGTGATCTCTTATTAGGATCGCAGACCTTTGTGGATAAGTCCGATCCCATAAATAAGATCATGCAGTTAGGAAGGATCGTTTGCTGTGAATGATCGGTGATCCTGGACCGTATAAGCTGGGATCAGATCGCCACTTTATACACAGGTCAAAAACTAAACCAACGTTGTTATTTGGATAACTACGGCTTAATACGAGCTTTTAACCAGAGTTATCCACATCTGTTCGCACGATCTTTAATCGTTTTTGAGTAAATTTTTCCATTCCGCGAGCCAGATCTCGGCTGGATCTTCGGGAATATCATGATCGAGGATGTTGATCTTCAGCGTTTCACCCAGCTGTTTTGCTCCGCAGGCGGTCACCGCAGCTTCTACTTTCTCTATGGCGCCACAGAAAGTGTCATATTCACGGCTGCCGATCCCCACAGCGCCAAACCGGACGTTTGACAGATCGGGCTGTTGTTCCAGCAGTTCGTCATATAAAGGTTGCAGGTTATCTGGCAGATCGCCCGCGCCGTGTGTGGAGGTGATCAGCAGCCAGACCCCGTCAGTCGGGAGATCTTCCAGCAGCGGTCCGTGCAGCGTTTGTGTAGAAAAGCCCGCGTCTTCCAGCTTCTCAGCCAGATGTTCCGCTACATATTCCGCACCGCCCAGGGTGCTGCCGCTGATAAGAGTAATGTCCGCCATTGATCGCTCGCTCAGATAAAGAGGCGGCCATTGTACGCTGTGAACGAGCTGGGATCTACCTGTGGAAAATGTGGGAATGAAATTTCCCGATCACGGGCGGATAGTACGCATGATCGGGTTTTGCAGGGAGATCAGGGTTTCAGTGGACTGAATTTCATCGATTGTTTGGATCTTGTTGATAAGTACCTGCTGGAGGGCGTCAATGGATCGGCACATGACCTTTATAAAGATGCTGTAGTGCCCGGTGGTGTAGTACGCCTCAGTGACTTCATCCAGCGCGTTCAGTTTCTCCAGCGCGGAGGGGTAATCTTTGGCGCTTTTCAGAATAATGCCAATGAAGCAGCAGACGTCGTAGCCGAGTTGCTTCGGGCTGACATCAATGCGTGCGCCGGTGATGATCCCGGCCTGCTTCATTTTCTCTACGCGAACGTGAATGGTCCCCGGGCTGACGCCAAATTGTTTAGCCAGTTCGGCATACGCGGTGCGTGCGTTGGCCATGAGCGCTTCCAGAATGCCGCGGTCCAGATTGTCGATCTGATAATTTTCCATAGGTTTTTCTTATGAAGATTAATGATTCCTTCTATTCTAGCGTCTTATTTTAACGAATCAAAAGTGAAGGAGGCTTTTTGTTGATGGGTTATTGAATTAAGCGCCTGTTCTGTTGCTTAATCAGTATCAACAGGACGCAGGAGTATAAATAATGAAAACCGCTTACATCGCAAAACAACGCCAGATCAGTTTCGTTAAATCCCATTTTTCTCGCCAGCTGGAAGAGAAGCTTGGCCTTATTGAAGTTCAGGCGCCGATTCTGAGCCGCGTGGGTGACGGGACGCAGGATAACTTGTCTGGTTGCGAAAAAGCGGTACAGGTAAAAGTGAAAACACTGCCAGACGCTCAGTTCGAAGTGGTTCATTCCCTGGCGAAGTGGAAGCGTCAAACCCTGGGACAACACGACTTCAGCGCGGGCGAAGGGCTTTACACGCATATGAAAGCCCTTCGCCCCGATGAAGACCGCCTCTCCCCCATTCACTCTGTCTACGTTGACCAGTGGGACTGGGAGCGCGTAATGGGTGACGGCGAGCGCCACGTTGGCACGCTGAAGTCTACCGTTGAGGCGATCTACGCCGGGATCAAAGCGACCGAAGCGGCCGTAAGCAAAGAGTTTGGTCTGGCACCGTTCCTGCCGGAAACGATCCACTTTGTTCACAGTCAGGAGTTGCTGAGCCGTTTCCCGGATCTGGATGCCAAAGGCCGTGAACGCGCGATTGCCAAAGAGCTTGGCGCGGTATTCCTGATCGGCATTGGCGGAAAATTGTCTGATGGTAAACGTCACGACGTCCGTGCGCCGGATTACGATGACTGGAGCACAGTGGGCGAAAGCGAATATGCTGGTCTGAACGGCGATATTCTGGTCTGGAACCCGGTTCTGGAAGATGCGTTTGAACTCTCTTCAATGGGGATCCGCGTGGATGCTGAAGCACTGAAGCGTCAGCTGGCCGTGACCGGTGATGAGGATCGTCTGCAACTGGAATGGCACCAGGCGCTGCTGCGCGGTGAAATGCCGCAGACCATCGGCGGTGGTATTGGCCAGTCTCGTCTGACCATGCTGCTGTTGCAACTGTCCCATATCGGTCAGGTGCAGTGTGGGGTCTGGCCGCAGCAGGTACGTGAGAGCGTCGGTTCTCTTCTTTAATTAACGTCGCCAGCGTCTGAGCAGGCGGCTACGCAACCCGGTATCAAAGCGCCAGATATGATCGAAGATGCGCATGATGCCGGGTTTTCCATGTGCAGACATCGCCACGGCATGGAAACGGTGCTGGTGCACGCGCTGCATCTCCTTCACTTTATTCACGACCTCGTCCGGCAGCCGCTGGGCAATAAAATCGGAAATCACCACCGCATCCGCGTCGTACCAGTCACCGCCCTGCATGCGCTCAATGATACTGCGAAAACAGCTGGCCAGATCGGTGCCGCCGCGAAAGCGCTGGCTTAAAAAGCGGATCGCCTGCTCCAGCCCCTGCGGGCTGGTCAGTTCATACCCCACCACTTCGCTGGAAAAGAGCATGATGTAGCAGCGACGACGATCGGCGAGCGCCACGCGCATCAGGGCCAGGCAGAACGCTTTTGCGCACTGTTCATTAAAGCCCCCCATCGATCCGGACGTATCGACGCAAACAATGAATGGGCCGCGCGGTTGCTCATCAAAATCCTGGTGCACCACCGGACGCTGGCTGATCTTCTCGCGCCAGGCTTCGCCATGCAGTCGATAGGTAATGAGCTGTTTTTCCACCAGCCGACGATAAAACTCATACTCCAGTTCGGTCATTCCCAGCGTGCTGAGTTCCGTAGGCAGCAGACGCAGGATGTCATCGCTTTGCTGTAACCCGTCCACCTGCTCCGGTACGGTGGAGGGCTCGCGTACCAGCGTTCGGAAGGTCTCCATCGGCGCATCTTTCTTTGGGACCGACCGGGCCTCCCGGGAGCGGCCGAGCTGTTCTGCGAGCTTCATCAGCTCCGGCTGTTGCGCCAGAAAGTCGCCGTACTTCACGATCAGCTGATAATCGCCCCGCTTTAACTGGCCGGCACTCATATCCCAGAGTCGACCAGCGGCGTTTTCATTCTCCACCAGCACCTGTTCTAACTGGCCGCTCAGGGTCATTCGCTCCTGGACCTCACTGAGCAACTGTTCGCGCTCTTCGTCCAGCAACTGCTGATTGAGGGCCGTGGCCTGGACCACAAGGCTCAGTCGCCAGCGCTGTAAAAACAGCGTATGCAGGGCGGGAGTGAAGCTGGGGTTGTCCGTGACCAGCGCTCTGGCCTGGCTGGCAAACGGGGAGTGAACGTTATCAAGCAGCGTCAGAGTTTGCTGTAGCTGGGCAATAAACTGCGGCGTTGAAAGCCGCTGGCACTGCTGGTAACCAGCCACTTCCTCTGTCAGTTCCGGCGGGACTTCCGTCTCCTTAAACCGCTGGCGCAGGTTATCGCGCCAGCGGGGAAGATCGTCCGTCATTGCTTTTCGGAGCTTCGGGAATTTTTCAAAGAAGGCCGCCAGCTGCGGTGAAGCGAGCAGGGTAATGACGACCTCTTCGATCAACCCTTCCTCGCTAACCGCCAGCATGACGTTAAGCGTGTCCAGCGTTAGCATTGACGAGCCTGTTTGATCTGCGCGCTGACATCCTGCAAGCTGGCTTCAATGCGACCTAACCAGTCGCTATGGATAAAGAGGCATTTCTGCTGCTCGCTGAAGCGGGTGTGCTGCTGATGCCATTCGTTATCCAGCGCGTCGAGCTGCTGTTTGATCTCCTCCGGCACAGTGTCGGAGGCCGTGCCCGGCAGAGCCAGGCGCGATCCCTGAAGGCTGACGTCGCGGATCACAAGGTGCTGGCTGCTGTCGACTTCCATTGACAACGGCTGTGCAAAGCCGATACCGTTGAGTTTACCGCGGATCTCACCGCCCTTATCCAGCCACTGAACCAGCGCAACGCGTTCGATAGTCACATGCACAACCTGCATATCATGAAGCTTCAGCGGCTGCTGAAGAAGAAGCGTTAGCGAGGCGTCAGTCAGCCCGGCTGGCAGTTCGTAGTGCGGTTTACGGGCAAACATCCCGCCAAGACGGTTCACCTTCAGCGCGGTTTTGTCACTTTGCTGCTGCTGGAGCTGAAGGCGACGTTGAGCAATCGCCCCCAGTTGATTAAGCATGGATTGCTGACCCCACGCGTGTCCGGTCATCAAAACGTCCAGCTGCTGCTGCATCAGATTCATCCCTTCTGCGTCATGCCACAGGCAGTCTTTCAGCAGGATCAGATCGATGGGAGCGACAGCATCGCGACCGCTAAACAGCGCGCTTGCCTGGAGCAGACGAATGGCTTTTTTCCAGCGACGATCGGAGACGTACGGCGCGGAGGGCAGTAAATCAAGCTGCTGGCGCAGCATGAAGATCAGCTCAAAAACGGGATCGGGCAGTTTTATCTTGCCGATCTCCTCCTGCCATTGGTGGTATTCCTCGTCCGTGACCTGCAATGACGCTGCCACCGGATTTTCGTTTTCATCCTGCTGGCTTACCAGCATAGAACGGAAGTTTGATTTATCCTGGACTTTATCCAGCCACAGGCGGATCAACATACGGTCATACAGCGCTTCCAGGCTGCTGTCGGCTTCGGGCAATTCGTTTGACGCGGCCACCAGCAGGCGCATGGGGATCTTCTCTTCGCTGGCGCCGTTGCGGAATCGGCGTTCGTTAATTGCCGTCAGCAGGGTATTCAGAATGGCCGGGCCGGCTTTCCAGATCTCATCAAGAAAGACGATTTCCGCTTCCGGGAGATAGCCCGCCGTCAGACGTTCATAGCGTCCCTCATCTTTTAGCGCCTGAATGGAGAGTGGGCCGAAAACCTCTTCCGGCGTGGAGAAGCGCGTCATCAAATACTCGAATGCGCGCGCGTTCTGGAAAGCGAATTTGAGGCGGCGTGCGATCAGACTTTTGGCAATGCCCGGCGGCCCCAGCAGAAACACGCTTTCCCCGCTCAGCGCCGCCAGTAAACAGAGACGAATGGCGTGGCTACGCTCGTAAAGGCCTTTTTCCAGCGCACTGCTAAGGCGGGAAATTCTTTCTGCTAATAAATGTGAGTGAGCCATAATAGTTTTGCATCCTTTCGCCGTCGTGGCGGCTAATTGAAGCGAGTATAGACGTTTCGGTCTGGCCTGGTAATAGGCTGAAGTGCGGCGCTATTTTCTTTGCGCTACATTAATGTGGCTGCATTTAGGGGTACGATTTTGCATTGAATCGTGCATACTGTGCGCTTTTTGTGGGCCAAGGGACTAAGCACACATTTGTTATTCAAACGAAAAGACTAGTCTATGAGCACTGATAATAAGCAATCATTACCCGCAGTAACGCTTGCGGCGATCGGGGTTGTCTACGGTGATATCGGCACCAGCCCGCTTTATACGCTTCGTGAATGTCTGTCCGGTCAGTTTGGTTTTGGTGTAGAGCGTGACGCCGTATTTGGTTTCCTCTCGCTCATCTTCTGGCTGCTGATCCTGGTGGTCTCCCTTAAATATCTCTCTTTCGTTATGCGGGCTGATAACGCGGGCGAGGGCGGTATTCTGACCCTGATGTCCCTTGCCGGGCGCAATACGTCTGCAAGAATGACCTCCGTGCTGGTCATCATTGGCCTGATTGGCGGCAGCTTCTTCTATGGAGAAGTCGTGATTACGCCGGCGATTTCGGTAATGTCGGCCATAGAGGGGCTGGAGATTGTCGCGCCACAGCTTGATACTTGGGTGGTGCCACTCGCTATTATCGTGCTGACGTTGCTGTTTGCTATACAAAAACACGGTACCGGGCTGGTGGGTAAGCTGTTCGCGCCTATTATGCTGGCCTGGTTCCTGATCCTGGCGGCGCTGGGCTTACGCAGTATTATCGCCAACCCGGATGTCCTGCACGCGCTGAACCCATTGTGGGCGGTGCATTTCTTCCTGGAATATAAAGTGGTGTCGTTTGTGGCGCTGGGCGCGGTGGTACTTTCCATTACCGGTGTTGAAGCGCTGTATGCGGATATGGGCCACTTCGGGAAACTCCCTATTCGCGTCGCATGGTTTAGCGTGGTCTTGCCTTCACTGGTGCTGAATTACTTCGGTCAGGGCGCGCTGCTGCTTGCACACCCTGAAGCGATTAAAAACCCGTTCTTCCTGCTGGCGCCGGACTGGGCGCTGGTTCCGATGCTGATCCTGGCTACGCTGGCGACGGTCATTGCCTCTCAGGCTGTCATTTCCGGCGTATTCTCCCTGACGCGTCAGGCCGTGCGGTTGGGTTATCTCTCCCCAATGCGCATTATCCATACCTCAGAGATGGAGTCTGGCCAGATCTACATTCCGTTCGTCAACTGGCTGCTCTACTTCGCGGTGGTGATTGTCATCGTCAGCTTTGAGCACTCCAGTAATCTGGCGGCGGCGTACGGTATCGCGGTAACCGGAACGATGGTGTTGACCTCTATTCTCTCCACCACCGTGGCGTACCGTAACTGGCACTGGAATAAGTTCCTCGTGGGGCTGATCCTGGTTGGCTTCCTCTGTATCGACGTGCCGCTGTTTTCTGCGAATCTCGACAAGATTGTCTCCGGTGGCTGGCTGCCGCTGACGCTGGGTCTGGTGATGTTTATTGTGATGACGACGTGGAAGAGCGAACGTTTCCGCCTGCTGCGTCGTATGCATGAGCACGGTAACTCTCTGGAGGCCATGATCGCCTCGCTGGAGAAATCCCCACCGGTGCGCGTGCCGGGCACGGCGGTGTATATGTCTCGCGCGCTGAACGTAATCCCGTTTGCGCTGATGCATAACCTCAAGCACAACAAAGTGCTGCACGAGCGCGTGATCCTGCTGACGCTGCGTACTGAAGATGCGCCGTACGTTCACAACGTGCGTCGCGTACAGATTGAACAGCTGTCGCCAACCTTCTGGCGCGTGGTGGCAAGCTACGGCTGGCGCGAAACGCCGAACGTGGAAGAGGTGTTCCACCGCTGCGGTCTGGAAGGCCTGAGTTGCCGCATGATGGAGACGTCGTTCTTTATGTCCCACGAGTCGCTGATCATCGGCAAGCGCCCATGGTATCTGCGCCTGCGCGGCAAGCTGTATCTCATTCTGCAACGTAACGCCCTGCGTGCGCCTGACCAGTTTGAGATCCCGCCTAATCGCGTGATTGAGCTGGGCACGCAGGTCGAGATTTAAGACTCCGTGCGGGCTGATGCCCTCACCCCGCCCCTCTCCCACAGGGAGAGGGCGCAACCATAAAAAACGGTAACCTGACGGTTACCGTTTTGCATTTACCTCCTCTGCATTTCACTTAGCGAAACGTTTCGACGTTGATCACAAATCCGTTACGTCATGATGGTTTTCTGAACACTTCTGCGGCTACACTATTTTTAGCGAAACGTTTCGCTAGTGGAGCAAAAAATGAAGAAAGGCACAGTACTCAACTCAGAAATCTCATCGGTGATTTCCCGTCTTGGGCATACCGATACGCTGGTGGTTTGCGATGCAGGCTTACCGGTTCCGCGCAGCACAACCCGTATCGATATGGCGTTAACGCAGGGCGTGCCCTCGTTCATGCAGGTACTGGAAGTGGTCACCGCGGAGATGCAGGTTGAGGCGGCCATTCTCGCGGCGGAAATCAAACAACATAATCCGCAACTCCACGAAACGTTGCTCAGCCACATTGAGCAACTGCAACAGCACCAGGGAAACACCATAGAAATTCGTTACACAACGCACGAGCAGTTCAAACAACAAACCGCAGACAGTCAGGCGGTGATTCGCAGCGGGGAGTGTTCCCCGTATGCGAATATCATTCTCTGTGCTGGCGTCACCTTCTGAGGCCATCATGGACGCATTACTGCAACTCAAAGGGATCGATAAATCGTTCCCGGGCGTAAAAGCCCTCTCCGGCGCGGCGCTGAACGTCTATTCCGGGCGCGTCATGGCGCTGGTGGGCGAAAACGGCGCCGGCAAATCCACCATGATGAAAGTGCTGACCGGTATCTACCAACGCGATGCCGGTTCGCTGCTGTGGCTGGGTAAAGAGACCACCTTCAACGGCCCGAAATCCTCTCAGGAAGCGGGCATCGGCATCATCCACCAGGAGCTGAACCTGATCCCGCAGCTCACCATTGCGGAGAACATCTTCCTCGGTCGTGAGTTTGTGAACCGGTTTGGCAAAATCGACTGGAAAACCATGTATGCTGAAGCGGACAAACTGCTGGCGAAGCTGAATCTGCGCTTTAAGAGCGACCGACTGGTGGGCGACCTTTCCATCGGCGATCAGCAGATGGTGGAAATCGCGAAGGTGCTGAGCTTCGAGTCGAAGGTCATCATTATGGATGAACCGACCGACGCCCTGACCGATACCGAAACCGAATCCTTGTTCCGCGTGATCCGTGAGCTGAAATCCCAGGGCCGCGGCATTGTCTATATCTCACACCGCATGAAAGAGATCTTCGAAATCTGCGACGACGTCACCGTCTTTCGCGACGGGCAGTTTATTGCCGAGCGCGAAGTAGCAACCCTGACCGAAGATTCGCTGATCGAAATGATGGTGGGACGTAAGCTCGAAGATCAGTATCCACATCTGGAGAAAGCGCCGGGTGAGATCCGCCTGAAGGTGGATAACCTCTGCGGACCGGGCGTGAATGACGTCTCCTTTACCCTGCGCAAGGGCGAGATCCTTGGCGTCGCGGGCCTGATGGGGGCGGGGCGTACTGAACTGATGAAAGTGCTCTATGGCGCACTGCCGCGCACCAGCGGCTACGTTACCCTTGACGGTCATGAAGTGGTCACCCGCTCGCCGCAGGACGGGCTGGCGAATGGCATCGTCTATATCTCTGAAGACCGTAAGCGCGACGGCTTAGTGCTGGGCATGTCGGTAAAAGAGAACATGTCCCTGACTGCGCTAGGCTATTTCAGCCGCAGCGGCGGCAGCCTGAAACACAAAGATGAGCAGCAGGCGGTCAGCGATTTTATCCGTCTCTTTAACGTTAAAACCCCATCGATGGAGCAGGCGATTGGCCTGTTGTCCGGCGGTAATCAGCAGAAAGTGGCGATTGCCCGCGGGTTGATGACGCGCCCGAAAGTACTGATCCTCGATGAGCCCACCCGCGGCGTGGACGTGGGCGCGAAAAAAGAGATCTATCAGCTGATTAACCAGTTCAAGGCCGACGGTCTGAGCATCATTCTGGTCTCTTCCGAGATGCCAGAAGTATTAGGCATGAGCGATCGCATTATCGTCATGCATGAAGGGCATCTCGGCGGTGAATTCACTCGCGAGCAGGCCACCCAGGAAGTTCTGATGGCTGCCGCTGTGGGCAAGCTTAATCGCGTGAATCAGGAGTAAGAAGATGACTACCCAGGCTGTTTCTGGTCGCCGCTATTTCACAAAGGCGTGGCTGATGGAACAAAAATCGCTGATTGCCCTGCTGGTGCTGATCGCGATTGTCTCGACCATGAGCCCGAACTTTTTTACCGTCAATAACCTGTTCAACATTCTTCAGCAGACCTCTGTCAACGCCATTATGGCGGTGGGGATGACGCTGGTGATTTTGACCTCGGGTATCGATCTGTCCGTCGGTTCCCTGCTGGCCCTCACCGGCGCGATCGCCGCGTCGATTGTCGGTATTGAGGTCAACGCGCTGGTGGCCGTTGCCGCTGCGCTGGCGGCAGGTGCGGCAATTGGCGCCGTAACCGGCGTAATTGTGGCGAAAGGTCGCGTTCAGGCGTTCATCGCCACGCTGGTGATGATGCTGCTGCTGCGCGGTGTGACCATGGTGTACACCAACGGCAGCCCGATTAATACCGGCTTTACCGATAACGCCGATCTGTTTGGCTGGTTCGGTATCGGTCGCCCGCTGGGTGTCCCGACCCCGGTCTGGATCATGGCTATCGTTTTCCTGGCGGCGTGGTACATGCTGCACCATACCCGTCTGGGTCGTTATATCTATGCGCTGGGCGGTAACGAAGCGGCAACGCGCCTGTCCGGTATCAGCGTTAATAAAGTCAAAATTATCGTTTACTCCCTGTGCGGCCTGCTGGCGTCTCTGGCGGGCATCATCGAAGTGGCGCGCCTCTCTTCCGCACAGCCAACGGCGGGTACGGGCTATGAGCTGGATGCCATCGCGGCAGTGGTTCTGGGCGGTACGAGCCTTGCGGGCGGTAAAGGTCGCATTGTTGGGACATTGATCGGCGCACTGATCCTCGGTTTCCTGAATAATGGTTTGAATTTGTTAGGTGTTTCCTCCTATTACCAGATGATCGTTAAGGCAGTGGTGATTTTGCTGGCGGTACTGGTAGACAACAAAAAACAGTAACTGACGACACTACAGGACATCTTAGATATGAACATGAAAAAACTGGCTACCCTGGTTTCTGCTGTCGCGCTGAGCGCAACCGTAAGTGCTAACGCCATGGCGAAGGACACCATCGCGCTGGTTGTCTCTACCCTGAACAACCCGTTCTTCGTCTCCCTGAAGGATGGCGCGCAGAAAGAAGCAGATAAACTGGGCTACAACCTGGTGGTGCTGGATTCTCAGAACAACCCGGCGAAAGAGCTGGCTAACGTTCAGGACTTAACCGTTCGTGGCACCAAAATCCTGCTGATCAACCCAACCGATTCCGACGCGGTCGGTAATGCCGTGAAGATGGCAAACCAGGCGAAGATCCCGGTAATCACCCTTGACCGTCAGGCAACGAAAGGGGATGTGGTCAGCCACATTGCGTCTGATAACGTACTGGGCGGTAAAATCGCCGGCGACTACATCGCGAAGAAAGCCGGTGAAGGCGCGAAAGTGATTGAGTTGCAGGGTATCGCCGGGACTTCCGCGGCCCGTGAACGTGGTGAGGGTTTCCAGCAGGCTGTAGCGGCGCACAAATTCAACGTGCTGGCGAGCCAGCCGGCAGACTTCGACCGTACAAAGGGTCTGAACGTCATGCAGAACCTGCTGACCGCGCATCCTGATGTGCAGGCGGTATTCGCACAGAACGACGAAATGGCGCTCGGTGCGCTGCGTGCGCTCCAGACTGCGGGTAAATCAGATGTGATGGTTGTCGGATTTGACGGCACGCCGGATGGTGAAAAAGCAGTAAATGATGGCAAACTGGCTGCGACCATCGCTCAGCTGCCTGAGCAGATTGGCGCGACTGGCGTGCAAACTGCCGATAAAGTGCTGAAGGGCGAAAAAGTTCAGGCCAAATATCCTGTTGACCTGAAACTGGTCATTAAGCAGTAAAGGCGATTCAGGCAGTCGCTGGCTGCCTGAGGGACACCAAATAAAAGAAAAGTGTGGCATACGCCACCGGGTAATACCGGTGGCGCTCTCAGATGGACACCTCAATACATGAAAACCGCAGGCAACCTCGTCGTCCTTGGCAGTATCAATGCCGATCACATTCTTAACCTTGAAACGTTCCCCACTCCGGGCGAAACCGTCACCGGCAATCAGTATCAGGTGGCGTTCGGCGGTAAGGGCGCAAACCAGGCGGTTGCCGCCGGACGCAGCGGGGCGAATATCGCGTTTATCGCCTGTACGGGTGATGACGATACCGGCGAGCGCGTACGCAAACAGCTCGCAAGCGACAACATCGACATCGCACCCGTCAGCGTGGTTGCAGGGGAATCTACCGGCGTGGCGCTGATTTTCGTCAATGCGGAAGGTGAGAATGTCATCGGTATTCATGCGGGGGCTAATGCCGCGTTAACGACTGAACGCGTCGAAGCGCAGCGTGGAATCATCGCCGGAGCGGAAGCCCTGCTGATGCAGCTGGAGTCACCGGTTGAAAGCGTGCTGGCCGCTGCGAAAATTGCGCATGAAAATCATACCTCTGTCGTACTTAACCCGGCACCTGCCCGTGTATTATCAGACGAGCTGCTGGCGCTGGTGGATATTATCACCCCGAACGAAACCGAAGCGGAAAAGCTGACGGGTATCCGTGTCGAAAATGATGACGATGCAGCGCGTGCCGCGCTTGCGCTGCATGATAAAGGCATCGGCACCGTGATCATCACCCTCGGCAGCCGTGGGGTGTGGGCTAGCGTCAATGGCGAAGGTCGTCGCGTGCCGGGCTTTAAGGTCAAAGCCATTGATACCATCGCCGCAGGAGACACCTTCAACGGTGCGCTGGTAACGGCGCTGCTGGAAGGAAAAGCAATGGATGACGCGATCCGCTTCGCGCATGCCGCCGCTGCGATCGCGGTGACGCGTAAAGGCGCTCAGCCTTCTGTTCCATGGCGTAAAGAGATTGATGAATTCTTAAGTCAGCAGGGGTAACGCTTGGCCACAATGAAAGATGTCGCCCGTATGGCGGGCGTTTCTACCTCGACTGTTTCCCACGTTATCAATAACGATCGCTTCGTCAGCGAGGCGATTCGGGAGAAAGTTGACGCTGCAATTAAAGAACTCAACTATGCGCCGTCTGCGCTGGCCCGCAGCCTGAAGCTCAACCAGACGCGCACCATCGGCATGCTGATCACGGCCAGTACCAACCCTTTTTATTCTGAACTGGTGCGCGGCGTGGAGCGCAGCTGCTTCGAGCGCGGCTACAGCCTGGTGCTGTGCAATACCGAAGGCGATGAGCAGCGCATGAACCGTAACCTGGAAACGCTGATGCAAAAACGCGTCGACGGGCTGCTGCTGCTCTGTACCGAAACGCATCAACCTTCGAAAGAGATCATCCAGCGCTACCCTTCTATTCCCACGGTGATGATGGACTGGGCGCCGTTCGACGGCACCAGCGATCTGATCCAGGATAACTCGCTGCTGGGCGGCGATATGGCGACTCAGCATCTGATCGATAAAGGTCATACCCGCATTGCCTGTATTACCGGCCCGCTGGATAAAACCCCGGCGCGCTTGCGTCTGGAAGGCTATCTTTCGGCCATGGAACGTGCGGGGCTTGCCATTCCTGATGGCTATCGCATCACCGGCGATTTCGAATTTAACGGTGGATTTGAAGCAATGCAGAAACTGCTGGCGCAAGAGCCGCGCCCGCAGGCGGTGTTTATCGGTAATGATGCGATGGCATTCGGAGCTTATCAGGCGCTTTATCAGGCGGGATTACGTGTCCCGGACGACATGGCGATCGTCGGTTACGATGATATCGAACTGGCGCGCTACATGACGCCGCCGCTGACCACCATCCATCAGCCGAAAGATGAACTGGGCGAGCTGGCCATCGATGTGTTGATCCACCGCATGGCCCAGCCCACGCTGCAACAGCAACGTTTGCAGCTTACTCCTGTTCTGATGGAACGCGGTTCGGTTTAGCCTTCTCTTTGTGACGCTCTTTAATCAGGTTCCGGCCGTCTTTTGGTTTTAACAACATAAAGACCACCGCCGATACCACGGTAAGCGCGCCCATGGTGATAAAGGTATAGTGGAACTGCTCAACGGTATTTGTACCGTCAAACCCTTCATAAAACCGCAGTACCGCCGCGCTCACGGCAACCCCGAGGCTGATCGACAGCTGTTGAGTGACCGCCAGTACGCTGTTGCCGCTGCTGGCATTCTCGTCGGTGAGGTCCGCAAGGGTGATGGTGTTCATCGACGTAAACTGCGTCGACATGGCCATACCCAGCACAAACAGCGGCAGGATCAGCATCCAGATTGGTAACGCCGCAGATTGCAGAGAGAACTGCGCAATCATCAATCCGATAAAGATCGTCACGCCAACCAGCGTCTTACGATAGCCAAACCAGCGCAGCACCTGCGTGACCGTCGATTTTGCCAGAATCGAGCCCATCGCCGTGGGCGCCATCATGCAGCCAGCAATCAGGGCCGGATAGCCGAAACCGACCTGGAGCATCAGCGGCATCAGGAACGGTACGCAGCCCGTGCCCAGACGTGAGGCAATGTTGCCCGCAATCCCGACGGAGAACGTTCGGGTGTTAAACAGAGATAAAGAGATAAGCGGTGTCGGATGGCGACGCGCATGACGTATATATAGAAGGAACAGCAGAATACCGCTGAGGATGACGGCCAGCGCCAGCCACGTCGCTACGATTTTCTCGCCAAACAGCTCCATCCCGCTGGAGAACAGGACCAGGCTCAGGCCAAACAGAAAGAAGCCGCCCATATCGAAGCTGCGTCTTGGCGTGGTGAAGTTCGGCATATATTTGCGAGCATAAATCAGCCCTGCCACACCAATCGGAATATTAATCAGGAAGATCCAGTGCCAGCTTGCCCAGGTCACCAGGACGCCGCCGAGAACCGGGCCAAGTATCGGGCCGACCAGCCCCGGCATAGTCACAAAGTTGAGCACCGGGAGCAGTTCGCTGCGCGGATAGGCGCGCAATAACGCCAGACGCGCGACGGGCATCATCATCGCGCCGCCTATCCCCTGTAGAACGCGGAAGATAACCAGTTCCATCAGAGAGGTGGAGAGGGCGCAAGCCAGAGAACCGAGGGTGAACAACGTCACCGCCAGCATGAATACTTTACGCGTGCCGAAACGATCGGCCAGCCAGCCGCTGACCGGAATAAGCATCGCCACCGTCAGGGTGTAGCTGATGATGGCGGATTGCATCGCCAGCGGGGAGCGGTTAAGGCTTTGGGCTATGGCGGGAAGGGCGGTATTGAGGATAGTGGCATCAAGTGCCTGCATAAAGAACGCCATGGCTGCAATCCACGGCAATCCGGCCATACTGCGTGCTTTTTTCTCTGTCATTTATTTACCTGCTGGTGGGTTGGCGCGGCCAGCAACGCCTGGCACGCACTCAGGGCTCGCTGCCCGTCGCTCTCCTGAATGGCATCGACTATCGCCTGATGCAGATCCAGCTTCACCACCTCATCCTGTGTGATAGAGGTAAAGTAAGTGTGGTACACAGAATGGAATAAAGAAGCAAAGGAGGTCAGGAAAGGATTTCCGCTCATATTATAGATATGTTCATGCCAGGCCATATCGACCGCTATCCAGCGCTCGCGGTTAAAGTGCTTTTTCAGATCCACCATCTCTTCCATCAAAGTATTGAGCTGCGCTTTTTGCTCTGCTGTGCCGAGCGTGGCGGCAAGCAGACAGGCCTGAGGTTCAAGACTGCTGCGCATGACCAGAAAGTGATCGACGACCTGATTAAAGTTATCTTCGGTCATCCACCAGGTGAGCAACTCCTGATCGAGAAAGTTCCAGTTTCCCTGAGGCATAACGCGGGTGCCAATGCGCGGGCGTGGAAGCACCATCCCTTTCGCCGTTAATGTTTTTACCGCTTCGCGAACGGCTGTACGGCTAACGCCAAACTGATCTCCCAGCTCCATCTCGCTGGGCAGGATGCTACCTGGAGCATATTTACCCGCTAAGATCAGCTGCGCCAGTTTCTCTGCCAGCACATAGGACAGGTTTTTTTGAGCTGCCAGCTGTTGTGCGCTTAATGGCATCGCTTTTATTCCTTAGATATTGATGCGGCTAATTATGCCATCTCAGGTGTGATTGTGGTTGCAGATACATCAAATAGAACAATTTGTAGCTGGATCTCATCGCTTTTGGTGAAAAAAAACACGGTCAGAAATTTTTTTTAAATTTCCTCTTGTCACTTCAGAAGAACTCCCTATAATGCGCCTCCACTGACACGGAACAACGGCACACACGCCGCCGGGTCAGCAGAGAAAAGCAAAACAAACGCTTGACTCTGAAGCGGGGAAGCGTAATATGCACACCCCGCGCCGCAGCGAAAACGAAGCGGCACTGCTCTTTAACAATTTATCAGACAATCTGTGTGGGCACTCAAAGTGACATGGATTCTTAACGTCCTCGGACACTAAATGAATACCAAGTCTCAACGAGTGAACACGTAATTCATTACGAAGTTTAATTCATTGAGCATCAAACTTTTAAATTGAAGAGTTTGATCATGGCTCAGATTGAACGCTGGCGGCAGGCCTAACACATGCAAGTCGAACGGTAACAGGAAGCAGCTTGCTGCTTCGCTGACGAGTGGCGGACGGGTGAGTAATGTCTGGGAAACTGCCTGATGGAGGGGGATAACTACTGGAAACGGTAGCTAATACCGCATAACGTCGCAAGACCAAAGAGGGGGACCTTCGGGCCTCTTGCCATCGGATGTGCCCAGATGGGATTAGCTAGTAGGTGGGGTAACGGCTCACCTAGGCGACGATCCCTAGCTGGTCTGAGAGGATGACCAGCCACACTGGAACTGAGACACGGTCCAGACTCCTACGGGAGGCAGCAGTGGGGAATATTGCACAATGGGCGCAAGCCTGATGCAGCCATGCCGCGTGTATGAAGAAGGCCTTCGGGTTGTAAAGTACTTTCAGCGGGGAGGAAGGCGATAAGGTTAATAACCTTGTCGATTGACGTTACCCGCAGAAGAAGCACCGGCTAACTCCGTGCCAGCAGCCGCGGTAATACGGAGGGTGCAAGCGTTAATCGGAATTACTGGGCGTAAAGCGCACGCAGGCGGTCTGTCAAGTCGGATGTGAAATCCCCGGGCTCAACCTGGGAACTGCATTCGAAACTGGCAGGCTAGAGTCTTGTAGAGGGGGGTAGAATTCCAGGTGTAGCGGTGAAATGCGTAGAGATCTGGAGGAATACCGGTGGCGAAGGCGGCCCCCTGGACAAAGACTGACGCTCAGGTGCGAAAGCGTGGGGAGCAAACAGGATTAGATACCCTGGTAGTCCACGCCGTAAACGATGTCGACTTGGAGGTTGTGCCCTTGAGGCGTGGCTTCCGGAGCTAACGCGTTAAGTCGACCGCCTGGGGAGTACGGCCGCAAGGTTAAAACTCAAATGAATTGACGGGGGCCCGCACAAGCGGTGGAGCATGTGGTTTAATTCGATGCAACGCGAAGAACCTTACCTACTCTTGACATCCAGAGAACTTAGCAGAGATGCTTTGGTGCCTTCGGGAACTCTGAGACAGGTGCTGCATGGCTGTCGTCAGCTCGTGTTGTGAAATGTTGGGTTAAGTCCCGCAACGAGCGCAACCCTTATCCTTTGTTGCCAGCGGTTAGGCCGGGAACTCAAAGGAGACTGCCAGTGATAAACTGGAGGAAGGTGGGGATGACGTCAAGTCATCATGGCCCTTACGAGTAGGGCTACACACGTGCTACAATGGCGCATACAAAGAGAAGCGACCTCGCGAGAGCAAGCGGACCTCATAAAGTGCGTCGTAGTCCGGATTGGAGTCTGCAACTCGACTCCATGAAGTCGGAATCGCTAGTAATCGTGGATCAGAATGCCACGGTGAATACGTTCCCGGGCCTTGTACACACCGCCCGTCACACCATGGGAGTGGGTTGCAAAAGAAGTAGGTAGCTTAACCTTCGGGAGGGCGCTTACCACTTTGTGATTCATGACTGGGGTGAAGTCGTAACAAGGTAACCGTAGGGGAACCTGCGGTTGGATCACCTCCTTACCTTAAAGAACCTGCCTTTGTAGTGCTCACACAGATTGTCTGATGAAAAGTAAATAGCAAGGCGTCTTGCGATTGAGACTGTACGTCCCCTTCGTCTAGAGGCCCAGGACACCGCCCTTTCACGGCGGTAACAGGGGTTCGAATCCCCTAGGGGACGCCACTTGCTGGTTCGTGAGTGAAAGTCACCTGCCGTCATATCTCAAAACTGACTTGCGAGTCATGTTTGAGATATTTGCTCTTTAAAAATCTGGATCAAGCTGAAAATTGAAACGACACACAGCTCATGTGTGTTCGAGTCTCTCAAATTTTCGCAATCGGAAGTGAAACATCTTCGGGTTGTGAGGTTAAGCGACTAAGCGTACACGGTGGATGCCCTGGCAGTCAGAGGCGATGAAGGACGTGCTAATCTGCGAAAAGCGACGGCGAGGTGATATGAACCTTTGACCCGTCGATGTCCGAATGGGGAAACCCAGTGTGTTTCGACACACTATCGTTAACTGAATACATAGGTTAACGAGGCGAACCGGGGGAACTGAAACATCTAAGTACCCCGAGGAAAAGAAATCAACCGAGATTCCCCCAGTAGCGGCGAGCGAACGGGGAGCAGCCCGGAGTCTGAATCAGCTTGTGTGTTAGTGGAACGGTCTGGAAAGTCCGACGGTACAGGGTGATAGTCCCGTACACGAAAATGCACATGCTGTGAACTCGAAGAGTAGGGCGGGACACGTGGTATCCTGTCTGAATATGGGGGGACCATCCTCCAAGGCTAAATACTCCTGACTGACCGATAGTGAACCAGTACCGTGAGGGAAAGGCGAAAAGAACCCCGGCGAGGGGAGTGAAAAAGAACCTGAAACCGTGTACGTACAAGCAGTGGGAGCACCTTCGGGTGTGACTGCGTACCTTTTGTATAATGGGTCAGCGACTTATATTCTGTAGCAAGGTTAACCGTATAGGGGAGCCGAAGGGAAACCGAGTCTTAACTGGGCGTTAAGTTGCAGGGTATAGACCCGAAACCCGGTGATCTAGCCATGGGCAGGTTGAAGGTTGGGTAACACTAACTGGAGGACCGAACCGACTAATGTTGAAAAATTAGCGGATGACCTGTGGCTGGGGGTGAAAGGCCAATCAAACCGGGAGATAGCTGGTTCTCCCCGAAAGCTATTTAGGTAGCGCCTCGTGAACTCATCTTCGGGGGTAGAGCACTGTTTCGGCTAGGGGGCCATCCCGGCTTACCAACCCGATGCAAACTACGAATACCGAAGAATGTTATCACGGGAGACACACGGCGGGTGCTAACGTCCGTCGTGAAGAGGGAAACAACCCAGACCGCCAGCTAAGGTCCCAAAGTCATGGTTAAGTGGGAAACGATGTGGGAAGGCACAGACAGCCAGGATGTTGGCTTAGAAGCAGCCATCATTTAAAGAAAGCGTAATAGCTCACTGGTCGAGTCGGCCTGCGCGGAAGATGTAACGGGGCTAAACCATGCACCGAAGCTGCGGCAGCGACACTATGTGTTGTTGGGTAGGGGAGCGTTCTGTAAGCCGTTGAAGGTGTGCTGTGAGGCATGCTGGAGGTATCAGAAGTGCGAATGCTGACATAAGTAACGATAAAGCGGGTGAAAAGCCCGCTCGCCGGAAGACCAAGGGTTCCTGTCCAACGTTAATCGGGGCAGGGTGAGTCGACCCCTAAGGCGAGGCCGAAAGGCGTAGTCGATGGGAAACAGGTTAATATTCCTGTACTTGGTGTTACTGCGAAGGGGGGACGGAGAAGGCTATGTCAGCCGGGCGACGGTTGTCCCGGTTTAAGCATGTAGGCGGAGGTTCCAGGTAAATCCGGTACCTTGTTAACGCTGAGGTGTGATGACGAGGCACTACGGTGCTGAAGTGATAAATGCCCTGCTTCCAGGAAAAGCCTCTAAGCATCAGGTAACACGAAATCGTACCCCAAACCGACACAGGTGGTCAGGTAGAGAATACCAAGGCGCTTGAGAGAACTCGGGTGAAGGAACTAGGCAAAATGGTGCCGTAACTTCGGGAGAAGGCACGCTGATATGTAGGTGAAGTCCCTGCGGACGGAGCTGAAATCAGTCGAAGATACCAGCTGGCTGCAACTGTTTATTAAAAACACAGCACTGTGCAAACACGAAAGTGGACGTATACGGTGTGACGCCTGCCCGGTGCCGGAAGGTTAATTGATGGGGTTAGCGGCAACGCGAAGCTCTTGATCGAAGCCCCGGTAAACGGCGGCCGTAACTATAACGGTCCTAAGGTAGCGAAATTCCTTGTCGGGTAAGTTCCGACCTGCACGAATGGCGTAATGATGGCCAGGCTGTCTCCACCCGAGACTCAGTGAAATTGAACTCGCTGTGAAGATGCAGTGTACCCGCGGCAAGACGGAAAGACCCCGTGAACCTTTACTATAGCTTGACACTGAACACTGGTCCTTGATGTGTAGGATAGGTGGGAGGCTTTGAAGCGTGGACGCCAGTCTGCGTGGAGCCGTCCTTGAAATACCACCCTTTAATGGCTGGTGTTCTAACGTAGACCCGTGATCCGGGTTGCGGACAGTGTCTGGTGGGTAGTTTGACTGGGGCGGTCTCCTCCCAAAGAGTAACGGAGGAGCACGAAGGTTGGCTAATCCTGGTCGGACATCAGGAGGTTAGTGCAATGGCATAAGCCAGCTTGACTGCGAGCGTGACGGCGCGAGCAGGTGCGAAAGCAGGTCATAGTGATCCGGTGGTTCTGAATGGAAGGGCCATCGCTCAACGGATAAAAGGTACTCCGGGGATAACAGGCTGATACCGCCCAAGAGTTCATATCGACGGCGGTGTTTGGCACCTCGATGTCGGCTCATCACATCCTGGGGCTGAAGTAGGTCCCAAGGGTATGGCTGTTCGCCATTTAAAGTGGTACGCGAGCTGGGTTTAGAACGTCGTGAGACAGTTCGGTCCCTATCTGCCGTGGGCGCTGGAGAATTGAGGGGGGCTGCTCCTAGTACGAGAGGACCGGAGTGGACGCATCACTGGTGTTCGGGTTGTCATGCCAATGGCACTGCCCGGTAGCTAAATGCGGAAGAGATAAGTGCTGAAAGCATCTAAGCACGAAACTTGCCCCGAGATGAGTTCTCCCTGAGACTTTAAGTCTCCTGAAGGAACGTTGAAGACGACGACGTTGATAGGTCGGGTGTGTAAGCGCAGCGATGCGTTGAGCTAACCGATACTAATGAACCGTGAGGCTTAACCTTACAACGCCGAAGCTGTTTTGGCGAAGAGACAGACACGATTTTCAGCCTGATACAGATTAAACAGAATTTGCCTGGCGGCTTTAGCGCGGTGGTCCCACCTGACCCCATGCCGAACTCAGAAGTGAAACGCCGTAGCGCCGATGGTAGTGTGGGGTCTCCCCATGTGAGAGTAGGGAACTGCCAGGCATCAAACAAGTGAAGAGGCCATCCGCAAGGATGGCCTTTTTGCGTTTGTTTGCTGAAAAACGGCAGGCCTTAAGAAGCCGTCACCCGGCAGATTTCAGACTGCACACCACGCCGAAATAAACGCTGCAATCCCCTCCACATTATTCAAATCCAGAACCGGTACTTTCAGCGTCAACGCAACGTCACTGGCCACGGCAATCACATGTTCATCCAGCGTTAACTCACTTACGTCATGTCCGGCATCGCTTCTGAATAGCAGGATCTTCGCAACAGCCTCATGCTTAAACCCCTCAACCAGCACCAGATCCAGCGTGGAGTGATCCATCCGGCTGACAAGATAAGCGAGATCCAGCGGTGCTTCATCCGGTGTTTCTGTCATTAACGCCCAGCGCTGGTTACTCGCCACCATCGTTTGTGCAGCGCCAGCCTTACGCAGCTCATAGCTATCTTTCCCCGGTTTATCGACATCCATGTTATGGTGCGTATGCTTAATCAATCCGGGACGAATGCCTTTGGCGCAAAGTGCAGGTATCAGTTTTTTTAGCAGCGAAGTTTTCCCGGTGCCACTCCAGGCTGAGATCGCTAATACGGGTATCATTTTCTCTCCTGCATCATCTGCAAATCTTCCGTCGTGTTTACATTCACAAACGCCGATTTCATGTCGCTGAAATCAACGGAATGCCCTCCGGACTGGCGCATAAATACCATGACGCGTCGCTCTCCTGCGGCCAGGTAATCTTCCAGCGCGGATATTAACGAGCGATTAATCAATGCGATCGTTGGATGGTCGCGTTCACCGTCGTGTACCCAGACGACGGGAGCACCACCGCGCCGCTGCACCAGACGTTCAACCAGACAGGACGGGATGAAGGGCGTATCACATGAACAAAAGAGAAACCACTCTCCGTACGACTGCTGCATAACAGAAAGCATTCCCGCCAGCGGACCGGGGTAGTCCATCAGGTTATCCTGATAAACCGGATACCCGCTGCGCTGATAAATATCAACATGTCGGTTAGCGCTGATCGCCATCGATGACACCTGATCTGCAAGCGTATCAGCAACATGCTGCCATAATGGTGTGTTGTTCAGGAGCTGAAGTCCCTTATCCTTTCCACCCATTCGCGTTGCCCTGCCCCCGGCCAGAACAACCCCGATGATTTCCTGGCATTGATTCACGAATATCGCCTCTTTTATTGTGGGATTGACCCTGCTAACGTGTCTCTCTAAATGAAAGGAGCACTACCATGAAATGTAAACGTCTTAATGAAGTCATTGAGCTTCTCCAGCCGGCCTGGCAAAAAGAGCCAGAGCTGAATCTGATGCAATTTTTACAGAAACTGGCGAAAGAGTCAGGTTTTGATGGCGAACTGGCGGACCTTTCTGACGACATCCTGATCTACCACCTGAAAATGCGTGACTCGGCTAAAGATGCTGTTATTCCTGGCATTCAGAAAGATTATGAAGAGGATTTTAAAACCGCATTACTGCGCGCCCGAGGCGTAATTAAAGAGTAAAAGCTTGTAAGCGGAGCCACCGAAATCGCCACAAGATGATATCCTGAATCATTCGTATAATTTCCGGATGATCGGATGAACGACCAGGCTTTTACTTTCCAGACACTACACCCGGATACCATTATGGATGCGCTGTTCGAGCAGGGTATTCGGGTGGATTCCGGGTTAACCGCTTTAAACAGCTACGAAAACCGTGTCTACCAATTTCAGGACGAAGAGCGCCAGCGCTTTGTCGTAAAGTTTTACCGTCCACAGCGCTGGTCCGCAGAACAAATTCAGGAAGAACATCAGTTTGCCCACGATCTACTGGATGATGATGTTCCCGTTGCGGCACCGATTAAATTCAATAACCAAACGCTGCTGACCCATCAGGGCTTTTACTACGCGGTATTTCCGAGCCTGGGCGGAAGACAGTTTGAGGCAGATAATATCGATCAGATGGAATGGGTTGCCCGCTATCTGGGGCGCATTCATCAGACGGGACGTAAAAAACCGTTTGTTGCCCGTCCGACGATTGGTGTTCAGGAATATCTTATTGAGCCGCGACAG
Organism: Enterobacter hormaechei subsp. xiangfangensis; assembly: GCF_001729785.1. Lineage (NCBI taxonomy): Bacteria > Pseudomonadati > Pseudomonadota > Gammaproteobacteria > Enterobacterales > Enterobacteriaceae > Enterobacter > Enterobacter hormaechei. The sequence goes on along the minus strand of NZ_CP017183.1, from coordinate 4,604,531 downwards.
GTATTCGAAACATCGGCGCTGATCCCGAATGCACTAAAGGATAATTTCCTCACGGCGACCGATAAGCTTATTGATGCTGTAAAAGCCTGCTGGCGGGATGATATTACTACTCTGCGCCTGCACGGTGACTGCCACGCCGGGAATATTCTCTGGCGCGATGGGCCGCTATTTGTCGATCTTGATGACGCACGTATGGGACCCGCGGTGCAGGATCTATGGATGCTACTCAACGGTGATAAAGCCGAGCAGCGCATGCAGCTTGAGACCATAATTGAAGCTTATGAAGAATTTATCCCCTTTAATTCAGACGAAATTGCCTTGATAGAGCCTTTACGTGCGATGCGATTTGTTTATTATCTCGCGTGGTTAATCAGGCGTTGGGAAGACCCGGCTTTTCCCCGAAATTTCCCCTGGCTTACCGGGGAGGATTACTGGCGCAACCAGATATCCACATTTACCGAGCAGGTTAAGGTTCTACAGGAACCCCCTTTGCAATTAACGCCGATGTATTAATTGGACACACCCAGGAGAGAGTTGATCATGAAAAAAATTTGGCTGGCGCTGGCTGGTATGATTCTGGCATTTAGCGCAACTGCTGCGCAGTTTACCGACGGCAAGCAGTACATTACGCTAGACAAGCCTGTTGCTGGCGAGCCTCAGGTGCTGGAGTTCTTCTCCTTCTACTGCCCGCACTGCTACGAGTTTGAGCAGGTACTTCATGTTTCTGACAACGTGAAGAAAAAGCTGCCGGAAGGCACCAAAATGACGAAATACCACGTTGAGTTCCTTGGCCCACTGGGCAAAGATCTGACTCAGGCATGGGCGGTCGCGATTGCGCTGGGTGTGGAAGATAAGATCACCGCGCCTATGTTTGAAGCCGTACAGAAAACCCAGACCGTACAAACTACGGCAGATATCCGTAAAGTGTTCGTAGATGCCGGTGTGAAAGGTGAAGACTACGACGCTGCCTGGAACAGTTTTGTGGTGAAATCTCTCGTGGCACAGCAGGAAAAAGCTGCCGCTGACTTCCAGTTGCAGGGCGTGCCGGCGATGTATGTTAACGGCAAATACCAGGTGAATATGCGTGGTATGGACACGACCAGCATGGATATCTTCGTACAACAGTACGCTGATACCGTGAAATACCTGGTTGAGAAAAAGTAACAACCATAAAGAAAAACGCCGGTCACTGACCGGCGTTTTTGTATGAAGATTTAATCTTCGCTATCTGCTCGTCTTTCTCTTTCCAGAGTGTATTAAGCCAAAGCTGGAAACGACGTTTGAAGTTTTTATCGTTGACGTAATCCCCGTGCAGTTCAGTATTGACGGGCACCAGATCAACGCGGACAACGATACGCGTCAGCCTGCCGCTGAGCATGTCGTAGAATGGCGTCCTGTCGTTTTCCGGATAGCAGAGCGTTACGTTCAACAATTTATCGAACTGCTCACCCAGCACGTTGAGCGCCATTGCGATGCCCGCAGCCTTTGGCGGCAACAGGTTCTGATAAGGAGAGCGAGTTTGCTGGCGCTTCTCTTCGGTAAAGCGCGATCCTTCGACGAAGTTAACAATGGTGGTGGGATGCGCGCGAAACTTCTCGCAAGAACGGCGCGTGGTTTCCACGTCCTTACCGCGGCGTTCCGGATGACGAATCAAATAGCTGCGTGAATAGCGTTTCATAAACGGCATATCCAGCGCCCAGCAGGCCAGACCAATGAAAGGCACCCAGGCCAGCTGCTGTTTCAGAAAGTATTTATTCATCGGAATGTGTTTGCGAAACAGTACGCACAATACAACAATGTCGGCCCAGCTGTGGTGATTGCAGATCAGCAGATACCAGTTCTTTTTGTTCAGCTTCTCCAGACCCTGAACGTCCCACTTCAGCCAGGGGTTCAGATGCAGCAGGATCGCCAGGCCTTCACACCAGCAGTACATCATAAAATTACAAAAAGCAGACACCGCGCGCCATACCGGAGGGACAGGCAGCAGGAGCTTAATTATTCCGGCAACGATGATTGGCACAGAACAGGCGATAGTAACCAGAATAGTTAAAATGACGCTTAACAATAATGTTATCGCAGCGAGTATTCTCGACATGATGAATTTTTTCAGATAGTTAGCTGTAATTGAGCAGCCGGCTATCCGGTGCTGGGCACCGATCTTATCAGAAATTCGCTCAGACCAGGGCGCTTTCACACCAGGAGGCCGCGGCTTTTCCTGGCAGGCCGCGAATTCTTCCCTATAGACAAGGTGCTTAAGCCTTATATCCACATAGACTAAATAACCATCAGTGAGGTGTGATCTTAATTGATCTTTTATTAATTATTTGATTTAAATAGATAAATAAGTTTTCAATATCACTTTTATCAAGCTGTTATTCACCTGTATTAAAAATATGCACAAACTTATCCACAGTTTTGTTTTGCGAGCGATCTTCCCGATCGCAAAATCTTTTTCTGTATAAAGCGCTAAAACCTGATGTTTTCATCCTTCTGTGGCATCCTTTACCCATAAATTCATAACAGGCACGGACATTATGGTTCAGATCCCAGAAAACCCACTTATACTCGTCGATGGCTCTTCTTACCTGTATCGGGCGTATCATGCGTTTCCTCCTCTGACCAACAGCGCAGGGGAACCTACCGGCGCAATGTACGGCGTGCTGAATATGCTGCGCAGCCTGATTCTGCAATACCATCCAACCCATGCGGCCGTGGTGTTTGATGCGAAGGGTAAAACCTTCCGCGATGAATTATTTGAGCACTACAAATCACACCGTCCCCCTATGCCTGACGATCTGCGTGCGCAGATTGAACCGCTGCACGCTATGGTGAAAGCGATGGGGCTGCCACTGCTGGCGGTCTCTGGCGTTGAAGCTGACGACGTAATTGGTACCCTGGCGCGCGAAGCGGAAAAAGCAGGCCGCCCGGTTCTGATCAGTACCGGTGATAAAGACATGGCGCAGCTGGTAACGCCAGGGATTACGCTGATCAACACCATGACAAACACCATTCTTGGCCCGGAAGAAGTGGTCGCCAAATATGGTGTGCCGCCAGAGCTCATTATTGATTTCCTCGCCCTGATGGGCGATTCCTCGGATAACATTCCTGGCGTGCCGGGCGTGGGTGAAAAAACAGCTCAGGCGCTGCTGCAAGGGCTGGGCGGGCTGGATACGCTGTATGCAGAGTCCGACAAAATTGCCGGTCTTACCTTCCGTGGCGCAAAAACCATGGCCGGAAAGCTCGCCGATAACAAAGAGGTGGCTTATCTCTCCTATCAGTTGGCCACCATCAAAACTGACGTAGAGCTGGAGCTTACCTGCGAGCAGCTGGAAGTGCAGGAACCCGCCGCCGACGAACTGCTTGGTCTGTTCAGAAAATACGAATTTAAACGCTGGACCGCGGATGTTGAAGCCGGTAAATGGCTTCAGGCGAAAGGGGCTAAACCTGCGGCGAAGCCGAAAGAGACCATCGTTGTCGATGCCGAAGAGCAGTCAGAAGAAGAGGCGGTAGCGCTCTCCTTCGACAACTATGAAACCATCCTGGAAGAGTCACGGCTCGTCGCCTGGATTGAAAAGCTGAAAAAAGCGCCAGTATTTGCTTTCGATACCGAAACGGACAGCCTCGATAACATTACGGCTAATATGGTGGGCCTGTCATTCGCAACGGAGCCGGGTATTGCCGCCTATGTTCCGGTTGCTCACGACTATCTGGATGCGCCGGAGCAAATCTCCCGCGAGCGCGCCTTAGAACTGCTGAAGCCGATTCTGGAAGACGAGAAAGCGCTGAAGGTCGGGCAAAACCTGAAGTACGACCGCGGTATTCTGCAAAACTACGGCATTGAGCTGCGTGGTATCGCTTTTGACACCATGCTGGAATCTTACATTCTGGACAGCGTGGCGGGCCGCCATGATATGGATTCCTTATCCGATCGTTGGCTGAAACACAAAACCATCACCTTCGAAGAAATTGCCGGTAAGGGCAAAAATCAGCTGACCTTTAACCAGATCGCGCTGGAAGAAGCAGGCCGCTACGCCGCGGAAGACGCTGACGTCACGCTACAGCTGCATCTCAAAATGTGGCCGAAATTGCAGAAGCACGAAGGGCCGCTGAATGTGTTCCGGAACATTGAGATGCCGCTGGTGCCTGTGCTGTCCCGCATTGAGCGCAATGGCGTTAAAATCGACCCAACGGTGCTGCATAACCACTCTGGTGAGCTGGCGCAGCGCCTGACCGAGCTTGAACAGAAGGCGCATGAGCTTGCTGGCGAGGCATTTAACCTGTCGTCACCGAAACAGCTGCAAACCATCCTGTTTGAAAAACAGGGCATCAAGCCGCTGAAGAAAACCCCAGGCGGCGCCCCTTCAACGTCTGAAGAGGTGCTGGAAGAGCTGGCGCTGGACTATCCGCTGCCAAAAGTTATTCTGCAATACCGCGGCCTGGCTAAGCTGAAATCGACCTATACCGACAAACTGCCGTTGATGATCAACCCGAAAACGGGCCGCGTGCACACCTCCTATCACCAGGCTGTGGCGGCGACCGGGCGACTTTCGTCAACCGATCCTAACCTTCAGAACATTCCGGTGCGTAATGAAGAGGGCCGCCGTATTCGCCAGGCTTTCATTGCGCCAGAGGATTATCTGATTGTCTCCGCGGACTACTCGCAAATCGAACTGCGTATTATGGCGCACCTGTCACGCGACAAAGGCCTGCTGACGGCCTTTGCCGAAGGGAAGGACATTCACCGGGCAACCGCTGCCGAAGTGTTTGGGCTGCCGCTGGAGAGCGTGACAAATGAGCAGCGTCGTAGCGCAAAAGCGATCAACTTCGGTCTGATTTACGGCATGAGTGCCTTTGGTCTTTCACGCCAGCTCAATATTCCGCGTAAAGAGTCGCAGAAGTATATGGATCTCTACTTCGAGCGGTATCCGGGCGTGCTGGAATATATGGAACGTACCCGCGCGCAGGCGAAAGAGAAAGGCTACGTTGAAACGCTGGATGGCCGTCGTCTCTACCTTCCGGACATCAAATCCAGCAACGCCGCGCGCCGCGCGGGTGCTGAACGTGCTGCGATTAACGCCCCTATGCAGGGCACTGCGGCGGACATCATTAAACGCGCAATGATCGCCGTCGATGCCTGGTTGGAAAAAGAGAAGCCGCGCGTGAAAATGATCATGCAGGTACACGATGAACTGGTCTTTGAAGTTCATAAAGACGATCTGGAGACGGTCTCTCAGAAGATCCATGAACTGATGGAAAACAGCATGAAGCTGGACGTTCCGTTGCTGGTGGAAGTGGGTAGCGGCGAAAACTGGGATCAGGCTCACTAAGGGTTAACGGAATAACGCGCGTTTTATGTAAGTAAGCAACATAAGTACGCGCGTTTTGTGACGATCATTAGAATTCCCTATGTAAAGAATGAAAAAAAACTACAAAAAGTGCTTTGTCCAGCGATAAAAAAAGAGTAGAGTTAACGACGTAGGGTACAGAGGTAAGATGTTCTATCTTTCAGACCTTTTACTTCACGTAATCGGATTTGGCTGAATATTTTAGCCGCCCCAGTCAGTAATGTCTGGGGCGTTTTTTATTGCGGCAAAGAAAGTTTCAGGCGAAAAAAAGCGCGGTCATCGCCGCGCCTGTTATTACTCTGCTTCCGCTTCTGTCGCCGGTTCCAGATCGTTAAACCAGCTGTCGAGCTTCTGACGCAGTTTATCCACGCCCTGCTTTTTCAGCGAGGAGAACGGTTCAACCTGTACATCACCGTTGAATGCCAGCACCGCTTCACGAACCTTATTCACCTGTGCCTTGCGCGCGCCGCTCGCCAGCTTATCCGCTTTTGTCAGCAGTACCAGCACCGCAATATCGCTTGCCACCGCCCAGTCAACCATCTGCTGGTCGAGATCTTTCAGCGGATGACGAATATCCATCAGCACCACCAGGCCTTTCAGACACATGCGTTTTTCCAGGTATTCACCCAGCGCACGCTGCCATTTGATCTTCATCTCTTCCGGTACCTGCGCGTAACCGTAGCCCGGTAAATCGACCAGGCGTTTGCCTTCAGCCACTTCAAACAGGTTAATCAGTTGTGTACGGCCAGGTGTTTTTGAGGTACGCGCCAGGTTTTTCTGATTGGTCAGCGTATTCAGGGCACTGGATTTTCCCGCATTGGAGCGGCCAGCAAATGCCACTTCAATCCCTGTGTCTGAGGGCAGGTGGCGAATATCGGGCGCACTGGTGACAAAATGCGTCTGTTGGTAGTTCCAGGTAGTCACGTGGTCGTCTCCAAAAATCGTAATCTGCGGGGATTATACCTGAATGCGGGCAAAAGGCTTTTCCCTTCGTCATTGACATGTAAGTGAAAGCCCTGCGAAATGTAAGAGATTTGCCCTTAAGCGTATGAGAAATTTAAGAGAAATCGCAGGGTCTAAAAAACTCAAGATATTAAAATTCAAAGAGTTATTAATGAGTAATTATCTGAAAATCCGGTTTTGTACCTTTTCGTTGCTTGTTAGTTTAAAGGAACAAGGTAAAGTGTGTGCTACGGCGAGGATGCCAACAGGATAACGACTTAAGGATAAGGGTCAGGAGCGCCAGGAGGCGAAGACTCAGGATTGTCAGGACGACCGGCGCCTGGAGGCGTTTTTAACAGGAAACGGAACCGTATCACGGACGGTAGTAGCCAAGGGATAAACAGGGTTTGTTGCAGGCAAACAGGGAATGTCTGACCCGTTAAGGGTTGTGAGTCAGGAAAAAAGGCGACAGATTGCTCTGTCGCCTTTTTTCTTTGCTTGCTTTCTGCTAGATTTCGCCGCAATTCTATACTGAAGAAAACGACTTAAAGATAAAACATCATGAAAAAACCGACCTCCGCTGCGGGCGCGAAACGCCCTGCAAAAGCACGCCGCAAAACGCGCGAAGAACTGAATCAGGAAGCGCGCGATCGCAAACGCGATAAAAAACATCGTGGCCATGCTGCGGGTAGCCGTGCTAACGGTGGCGGTGCCGCAGGCGCTTCTGCAAAAGGCAAACAGCAGAAAGATCCTCGTATCGGCAGTAAAACTCCCATTCCACTGGGCGTGACAGACACCCCGGTCACTAAGCAGCATAAACCAAAGAGCGAGAAACCTATGCTTTCACCGCAGGCTGAGCTGGATTTGCTGGAGAACGATGAGCGCCTGGACGCGCTGCTGGAACGTCTTGAAGAGGGTGAAACCTTGACCGCCGAAGAGCAGTCATGGGTGGATGCCAAACTGGATCGCATCGACGAGCTGATGCAGAAGCTGGGTCTGTCTTACGATGACGAAGACGATGAAGAAGAAGACGAAAAGCAGGAAGATATGATGCGTCTTCTGAAGGGTGGAAACTAACATTTGCACCCGGCAGGTACACTCGTCCTGCTTATAACCCTTCCGGTTATATGTTATCTGGTGTGGTTATTCGTTAAACTACGGCGGTTGTCGCGGCGACAGAAGTGGCTGCGCACCCGAATGATGGCCCGCAACGGGACCAGAACGGGCCGCCGTATACGAACGCGACACCAACGGAAGGAGTGAGCATGTCTGTACCATCTATCGACTGGGATTTGGCCCTGATCCAGAAATATAACTATTCCGGGCCGCGTTATACCTCATACCCCACCGCGCTGGAGTTTTCTGACGCTTTCGGCGAGGCGGATTTTCAGCATGCTGTGGTGCGCTATCCCGAGCGCCCGCTGTCGCTCTACGTCCATATTCCATTCTGCCATAAGCTCTGCTACTTCTGCGGCTGCAATAAAATCGTTACCCGCCAGCAGCACAAAGCCGATCAATACCTCGATGCGCTCGAACAGGAAATTCTGCACCGCGCACCGCTGTTTAAAGGGCGTCACGTTAGCCAGCTTCACTGGGGCGGTGGTACGCCAACCTATCTGAATAAAGCGCAGATCAGCCGCCTGATGGCGCTGCTGCGCGACAATTTCAGTTTTAACGACGACGCCGAAATTTCGATCGAGGTCGATCCACGTGAAATCGAGCTGGATGTGCTGGATCATTTACGCGCTGAAGGCTTCAACCGCCTGAGTATGGGCGTACAGGACTTCAATAAAGAAGTACAGCGCCTGGTAAACCGCGAGCAGGACGAAGCGTTTATCTTTGCCTTACTCAACCATGCGCGTGAAATCGGCTTTACCTCAACGAATATAGACCTGATTTACGGCCTGCCGAAGCAGACGCCGGAGAGCTTCGCCTACACGCTTAAACGCGTGGCTGAGCTTAACCCGGACCGTCTGAGCGTCTTTAATTACGCGCACCTGCCGACGCTGTTCGCCGCTCAGCGCAAAATCAAAGATGCGGATCTGCCTTCCGCCCAGCAGAAGCTGGACATTTTGCAGGAGACCATCGCCTCGCTGACCGAAACCGGCTATCAGTTTATCGGGATGGATCACTTTGCCCGCCCTGACGACGAACTGGCAATTGCCCAGCGCGAAGGTGTTCTCCACCGTAACTTCCAGGGTTACACCACCCAGGGCGATACCGATCTGCTCGGAATGGGCGTCTCCGCCATTAGCATGATTGGCGACTGCTACGCTCAGAACCAGAAAGAGCTGAAGCTGTACTACCAGCAGGTTGATGAAACGGGTAACGCATTGTGGCGCGGCATTGCGTTAACGCGTGACGACTGCATCCGTCGTGATGTGATTAAGGCGCTTATCTGCAACTTCCGTCTCGAATTCCGCGAGGTGGAGTCGCAATGGGATCTGCAATTCAGCGATTACTTTGCCGAAGACCTGAAACTCTTTGCGCCGCTGGCGAAGGACGGGCTGGTGGATGTGTCGGAAAGCGCGGTGGTCGTCACGCCGAAAGGACGTCTGTTGATTCGTAATATCTGCATGTGCTTCGATGCCTATCTACGTCAGAAGGCGCGTTTACAGCAGTTCTCGCGGGTGATTTAAGTTGAAAAGCCGGGTAAGCGAAGCGCCACCCGGCTTTTCATCAACAGCTCGTTAGCTAAACAGCCCAACCAGCGCCGCACACAGCACCGCCGCAACGGCAGTTTGAGGCGTGTGGCTTTCTGCTGCTCCGCTCGAAAGCAAAGTCACTAATGATTCCAGCATGATGCTCCCCCTGTTTCCGGGCACGATCATACAAAACTCATCGGAACAGTAAAGCGCAAAATAACGGCACTTTGCGCTCAATTAGTAACCTTTACACAGCGGAGTAAGATCACTCCATTCCCAGCTCTTTCAGCTTGCGCGTCAGGGTGTTTCGACCCCATCCCAACAGGCGAGCCGCTTCCTGTTTGTGGCCCTGGGTATGACGAAGCGCGGTAGTTAACAGCGTGCGCTCCATCTCAGGCTGCGCTTCGGAGAGCAGATTTTGATGACCGGAACGCAGCGCGCGATCTGCCCACTGCGCCAGCAGCGTCGCCCAGCTGTCCGGCAGCGCATGTCCGGCGGTGCTTTCGGGCACGGTGGCTTCAAACAGCTCGGCGGGGAGATCCTGAATCAACACTTCCTGTCCGGCGGCCATCACGGTCAGCCAGCGACAGGTGTTTTCCAGCTGACGCACGTTGCCAGGCCACGCCAGACGGGTGAGGGCGGCATCCGTTTCCGGATGAAGCTGCTTGGCTTCCACGCCCAGCTCGCGGGCCGCCACTTGCAGGAAATGGCGCGCCAGACGCGGGATATCTTCCCGACGCTCGCGCAGCGGCGGCAGGTGGACACGGATCACGTTCAGACGATGGAATAAATCTTCACGGAATTTCCCCTCCTGCACGCGCAGCTCCAGGTTCTGGTGCGTCGCGGCAATAATACGCACGTCCACCTTCACCGGCGCATACCCGCCCACGCGGTAAAACTGGCCATCTGCCAGCACGCGCAGCAATCGGGTCTGAACATCCAGCGGCATATCGCCGATTTCATCCAGGAATAGCGTTCCGCCGTCAGCCTGTTCAAAGCGTCCCTGACGAATGGTATTTGCCCCGGTAAACGCCCCTTTTTCGTGGCCGAATAGCTCAGATTCAATCAAATCTTTGGGGATCGCCGCCATGTTCAGGGCGATGAAAGGCGCTTTCGCCCGCGGGCTGTGGCGATGCAGGGCGTGCGCAACCAGCTCTTTACCGGTCCCTGATTCACCGTTAATCAAGACGCTGATAGACGAGCGCGACAGACGCCCGATGATGCGAAACACGTCCTGCATGGCCGGCGCTTCACCGATGATGTCCGTCGTAGGCCCGAAATCCGGCGCGTGGCGGGGCTGCTGTTGCTCCTGATAGTGGCTGATGGCGCGTTCGACCAGGGCAACGGCTTCGTCGATATCAAACGGTTTTGGCAGATAATCAAACGCCCCCTGCTGGTAGGCGCTAACGGCGGCATCCAGGTCGGAGTGGGCGGTCATTATGATGACCGGAAGCATGGGGTGGCGCTGTTTGATCTGCTTTAAGAGCGCCAGTCCGTCCATGCCCGGCATGCGAATATCCGAGAGCAGAACGTCCGGCGTTTTGGTGGTGAGTGCGTCGAGCACCTCGCTGCCGCTCTCAAACGTCGTGCAGCTTAATCCCGCTCCCGTGAGTGCGCGTTCAAGCACCCAACGGATGGAGCTATCGTCATCGACTACCCAGACTATCCCTCGTTGCATAAACGTCACCTTTATTTTTTAATCGGCAGGAAAACCGAAAACTCGGTATGTCCCGGCCAACTGGTAAATTCAATTTTGCCGGAGTGTTGGTCAATCAAATTTCGGGCTATGGATAACCCCAGCCCGGTGCCGCCTTCGCGACCGCTGACCATCGGGTAGAACAGAGTGTCCTGGAGATGCGGTGGGATCCCCGGCCCGTTATCTTCCACATCAATACGTGCCGCCAGACGATAACGCACGCCGTGCAGCGTCAGCTGGAACGCGGTGCGGGTACGCAGAATAATTTCGCCACCCTCCGGGCCCAGCGCCTGCAACGCGTTACGCACAATGTTCAACAGCACCTGTTCAATCTGGTCCGGATCGTGCGCCAGCTCCGGCAGGCTTGGGTCGTAATCACGCACCAGCGTGACGTTATCCGGCAGCTCCATAGAGACGAGTTTCACCACCCGCTCCGCGACCTTGTGAATGCTTTCTGAAACATGCATCCCCGGCTGCTGTGGCCCGAGCAGGCGATCGACCAGATTACGCAGACGGTCCGCCTGCTCGATAATGACGTTGGTATACTCCGCCAGGGCAGGGTCAGGCAGCGCTTTGGTCAAAAGCTGTGCCGCACCGCGTAAGCCGCCCAGCGGGTTTTTGATCTCATGGGCCAGCCCGCGCACCAGGTCGCGCGCCGCAATCTGCTGCGCATGCTGAAGCTGCTCCTGGCTGAGACGACGTTGGTTATCCATCGGCGCCATTTCCAGCAGAATCATGCCATCTGGCAGGCGCTGTGCGGTGAGGGACAAAATATGCGAGCGTCCGTCAATCACCAGCGTCACTTCGTTATCGGTGAAGCCCTGACCCGCCTGCAAACTCTCCTGCATCAGACCAATATTCAGCGAGAAATAGCTCAGCAGTTCCGGCAGCGGCGTGCCAAACAGTTTTCGGGCGCTTTGGGCGAGCAGCTGTTGCGCCGCCGGGTTGGCGTAATGCACCGCCAGCTCGTCGTCGACCAGCAAAATACTGTTAATCAAAGAATTGAGGATCTGCCCAGCATCGGGCAGCGTGCCAGTTGCCATTCAGCAGTCTCCTGGAGTCGTTGCACTATTTTAGTGCAGTATAGCGTTTTAGAGGTAAAAAGCGCGTGAGATCAGGTTGTTGGTGGAGAAAAAAGCCCATCCGAAGATGGGCTAAAGTTTCCACGGCAACTACTCCCGACGCGTATGCGCCGGGTAAAACAAAACAATTAAACGCTGTAGTACAGTTCAAACTCAACCGGGTGCGGCGTCATGCGAACGCGGTCGTTTTCTTCGGTACGCAGCGCGATGTAAGCGTCGATAGCTTCATCGGTGAACACGCCGCCAGCGGTCAGGAACTCGCGGTCTGCGTCCAGCGCTTGCAGGGCTTCTTCCAGAGAGCCGGCAACCTGTGGGATCTCTTTCGCTTCTTCTGGCGGCAGGTCGTACAGGTTTTTGTCCATGGCTTCGCCCGGGTGGATCTTGTTCTTGATACCGTCCAGACCGGCCATCAGCAGTGCTGCGAAGCACAGGTATGGGTTAGCCGCCGGGTCCGGGAAGCGCACTTCGATACGACGCGCTTTCGGAGACGCAACCACCGGGATACGGATAGAAGCAGAACGGTTACGGGCAGAGTACGCCAGCATCACGGGTGCTTCGTAGCCTGGAACCAGACGCTTGTAGGAGTTCGTGGTCGGGTTCGCCAGGGCGTTGATCGCTTTAGCGTGTTTGATAACACCGCCGATGTAGTGCAGCGCCTGCTCAGACAGACCCGCATACTTGTCACCAGAGAACAGGTTGGTGCCGTTCTTGGACAGGGACATGTGGCAGTGCATGCCGGAACCGTTGTCGCCAAACATTGGTTTTGGCATGAAGGTCGCGGTTTTACCGAAACGGTGCGCAACGTTGTGTACAACGTATTTGTAGATCTGAATCTCATCCGCTTTTTTGGTCATGGTGTTGAAGCGGGTAGCGATCTCGTTCTGGCCAGCCGTTGCCACTTCGTGGTGGTGAGCTTCAACAACCAGGCCCATCTCTTCCATGATCAGACACATGGTAGAACGGATGTCCTGTGAAGAATCGACCGGAGGAACCGGGAAGTAACCGCCTTTCACGCCCGGACGGTGACCTTTGTTACCACCTTCGTACTTGGTGGAAGAGTTCCATGCGCCTTCGATATCATCGATAGCGACGTGGGAGCCAGAAATGGAAGCACCAAAACGGATGTCGTCGAACAGGAAGAACTCTGGCTCTGGCCCGAACAGAACGGTGTCTGCGATGCCGGTAGAGCGCAGGTACTCTTCAGCGCGTTTTGCGATGGAGCGTGGGTCACGGTCATAGCCTTGCAGCGTGCCAGGTTCCAGAATATCGCAGCGGATGATCAGCGTAGGTTCTTCGTAGAACGGGTCAATGAGCGCAGTGGTTGCATCTGGCATCAGAACCATGTCGGATTCGTTAATGCCTTTCCAGCCGCCAATGGAGGAGCCGTCAAACATTTTGCCTTCTTCAAAGAATTCGGCGTTCACCTGATGAGCAGGGATCGTGACGTGCTGTTCTTTACCTTTGGTATCGGTGAAGCGCAGATCAACAAACTTCACTTCATGTTCGTTCAGCATCGTCAAAACGTGTTCAGCGGACATACTTAACTCTCCAGATTGGTCATTGTCGTCGTGGTAACGAGGTCTTCAAATCGGCTGGGCTGCCATATTTTTACTGTATTTCTGTAAAGCGAAATCTGTGCCAACTTTTAAAACACCCCAAAAAGGCGTTATCATGCGCACCATAGTGCAGAAGGGCTGCACCACATTGGATTTGTTGCACCATTATAGTGCTTCTGTGTGAACATCGAGCACCATATTGGTGCAATTTACGTTAAAGTGCCCTTTTACCGCTCCGTGAAAGCGATCACAAAGCATCTCTGCAATACTTGTTTGCGGGGGATGTTTGTGATCCTGTTTTGTAGTGCGATTAATCCGTGTACAATAACGCGCTATTTCTAAATGCCTGAGGCAAAGTTGTGATCGAAAAATTGCGTAATATCGCCATCATCGCGCACGTCGACCATGGTAAAACTACCCTGGTTGATAAGCTGCTACAGCAGTCCGGTACGTTTGATGCTCGTGCCGAAACTCAAGAGCGTGTGATGGACTCCAACGATTTGGAGAAAGAGCGTGGGATTACCATCCTCGCCAAAAACACCGCTATCAAATGGAATGACTACCGTATCAACATCGTTGATACCCCAGGGCACGCCGACTTCGGTGGTGAAGTTGAGCGCGTGATGTCCATGGTGGATTCCGTGCTGCTGGTGGTTGACGCATTTGATGGCCCTATGCCGCAAACGCGCTTCGTGACCAAAAAAGCATTTGCCCACGGCCTGAAACCTATCGTTGTGATCAACAAGGTTGACCGTCCTGGCGCGCGTCCTGACTGGGTTGTTGACCAGGTCTTCGACCTGTTCGTTAACCTCGACGCGACCGACGAACAGCTGGACTTCCCTATCGTTTATGCGTCTGCGCTGAACGGTATCGCCGGTCTGGATCACGAAGACATGGCGGAAGACATGACTCCGCTGTACCAGACGATTGTTGACCGCGTTCCTGCGCCAAACGTTGACCTGGAAGGCACCCTGCAAATGCAGATCTCTCAGCTCGACTACAACAACTATGTTGGCGTAATCGGCATTGGTCGTATCAAGCGCGGTAAAGTGAAGCCTAACCAGCAGGTCACTATCATCGATAGCGAAGGGAAAACCCGTAACGGTAAAGTCGGTAAAGTGCTGACTCACCTGGGTCTTGAGCGTATCGAGAGCGACATCGCTGAAGCGGGCGACATCATCGCCATCACCGGTCTGGGTGAACTGAACATCTCCGACACCATCTGCGATCCGCAGAACGTCGAAGCGCTGCCAGCCCTGTCCGTTGATGAACCAACCGTATCCATGTTCTTCAACGTCAACACTTCTCCGTTCTGTGGTAAAGAAGGTAAGTTCGTTACCTCTCGTCAGATCCTTGACCGCCTGAACAAAGAGCTGGTGCACAACGTTGCGCTGCGCGTTGAAGAAACCGAAGACGCTGATGCATTCCGCGTTTCGGGTCGTGGTGAGCTGCACCTGTCTGTTCTGATTGAGAACATGCGTCGTGAAGGTTTCGAGATGGCGGTTTCCCGTCCGAAAGTTATCTTCCGCGAAATCGATGGCCGTAAACAAGAGCCGTTCGAAAACGTAACGCTGGACGTTGAAGAGCAGCACCAGGGTTCTGTGATGCAGGCACTGGGTGAGCGTAAAGGCGACCTGAAAAACATGAATCCAGATGGCAAAGGCCGCGTACGTCTCGACTACGTGATCCCAAGCCGTGGCCTGATCGGCTTCCGTTCTGAGTTCATGACCATGACTTCCGGTACCGGTCTGCTGTACTCCACCTTCAGCCACTACGACGACGTTCGTCCGGGCGAAGTGGGCCAGCGTAACAACGGCGTGCTGATCTCCAACGGTCAGGGTAAAGCGGTTGCGTTTGCGCTGTTCGGTTTGCAGGATCGCGGTAAGCTGTTCCTGGGTCACGGTGCTGAAGTTTACGAAGGCCAGATCATCGGTATTCACAGCCGTTCTAACGACCTGACGGTAAACTGTCTGACCGGTAAGAAACTGACCAACATGCGTGCGTCCGGTACTGACGAAGCAACGGTTCTGGTTCCACCGATCAAGATGACCCTGGAGCAGGCGCTGGAATTCATCGATGATGACGAACTGGTCGAAGTGACGCCTCAGTCAATTCGTATCCGTAAACGTCACCTGACTGAGAACGATCGTAAACGTGCAATGCGCGGTGCGAAAGAAGACTAATTCGGTTATGCCGTAGGCCGGGTAAGCGCATGCGCCACCCGGCAACGAAAAAGCCGCTGAGCGATCAGCGGCTTTTTTATTAGAACGAATACCGTAACCCTAAACGGATCCGGTACTGCTCCCGGTTGTAATCATTCCATCGGTCCAGCCACTGTAGCTCAAGATACGGCAGCCAGTTTCTGTCGATTTTATAGCTGAACTTGTTAGTAATTTCCCAGTGATGATCTTTGCCATTTTTGCTGTGGTAATCATTCACCCGCTGGAAAAAGTGCGGCTCAAAGGTGTAGAAAAACGCATCCGTCACTTTGAAATTCCAGTAGTTGGCGAATTCATGCGTGTCGTTCTTATCCATCTGCCCGTTATAGTCCGGCGTATCGTAATTGTTATGGTTATAGCGATAGCGGAACGTCAGATTAAACCAGTCCGTAAATTTGTAATTGGTATCTAAATAAACCGCGCCACCTGATCCTGCGCTGCTGTCATTAATTAAGCCGCCGGGCTGGAAGGTCAGTTTGTCGGTCGGTTTGAAGAGCGGATACCACCCCTCGATTTCGTTATAGCTGTGTTTCAGTTCGTCCCATTTCCCCACGTTATAAGCGTTGGTGAACATCAGCCCCGCGCCCATATCGAAGTTATAGCCCGCACGCAGGATCACTTCGTGCAGCTCTGAGGCGGTGTTGTAGGCTTCGCGCGTTTCGACGTAGGCCCCGGCAAATACCGGGCAGGACACAGACGACACGATCAGTACGGTGATGATTCTTTTCATAATTTGTCCATGTATCAGGTACAGAAAGGCCTCCCTCCTGATAAACAGGAAGGACATAGTGGCCGGATTTATTGTTATAAAGTGACTGCTGACGCTTTATTGTTGGTGGTTATCTCAGGGGTATTTGCTGTCTGTTTCTTCCGTTTTCCAATCTCCTCGATAATAAAGGCGAAGCGCGCTTCGTTGAGTTTATAAAATAGCCCCATGGTCACGGCGGCGACGATTGCCAGGCCGCACGGCCAGAGGAAAATAAGCTGACGCAACCCAAGCAGCGTGCCCGCGCTCTGCACGGCGTGAGGAACGTAGCCAATCTGGGTCAGCATGATGCCGGGCAGGAAACCGGCGAGCGCGGCGGAGATTTTGCGCGAGAAGGTATAGCCGGTATACACCGACCCTTCGGCGCGAATGCCGGTTTTCCACTCGCCGTAATCAACGGTATCCGGCACCAGCGCCCAGTTCAGGCTATTAACAAACGCCGTGCCGAAGAAGGCCATGCAGGAAAACAGCACGAACAGCAGGGAGCTGGTCCCCCAGAAAAAATTCAGCACGTCGCCCACCGCCCACAGCGTCAGCCCGCCCAGATAGACCGGCTTCTTGCCAAAGCGCTTCACCGCGCCGGGCACCAGAAACACGCCAATCAGAATGCAGCCCATGCTGAAAAAGCCCATCCACGACAGGAGATGCAGATCGTTCAGCACGTACTGGGTGTAATAGACCTGAATCGCCAGCTTGATGTTAAACGCGGCGAGGGTACAGAGGTTGGCGATGCACAGCACCAGCAGCGGCGGATTGCGGAAAATCGCGCAGAATGATTTCAGAATGCCGGGCTTATGGTGATCGGGCGTAAGCTCGACGTAGCGTTCTTTCACCCCGCTGTAGCACCACCACATGCAGAACAGCCCCCCGGTGACGAACACCAGCGCGGCCACCAGATAGCCGAGTGAGGGCTGGCTGATGAACAGCGCCTGAATCGGCATAAAGCCGACGGTGCAGAGCAACAGTCCTACCGTTGCGCCGCCTTGACGCCACGCCGCAAGCTGCGCGCGCTCGTTCGGGTTTTTGGTGATGGCCGGAACCATTGCACCGTAGGCGCAGTTCATCAGGCTGTAGCAGAGGCCAAACATCATGAAGAGCACGGTGGCGAGGGCCGTTTTCACCGTCAGGCTAAAGTCGTTGGCCATAAACTGCGCCGTCGCGACCAGCGCCACCGGAACGGAGGCGTAAAGTATGAATGGCCTGAACTTCCCCCTCGGGCCAATGTTACGCCGGGAATCCAGCAGCACCCCGGTCAGCATGTCGGTGAACGCGGTAAAGAACTTGGCGACCAGAAAAATGATGCCGCCGTAGAACGCGGGCATGCCCAGCTCGTCCGTGTAAAACTTAAGCAGATACAGCGTGCCAATACACAGCATCAGGTTCGAGCCAAAATCACCCATCCCGTAGGCGCACTTCTCTCGCAGGCTCAATTTCAGGGTTAACGGATCAGTATTATGTGTCATGGTCGATCCTCAAAGCGCCCCGCAGGGCGCTCAATCACGTCATTTATGCCGTACGTTTGCGCAGTTCGATCTCTTCCACTATGCGCACATACATCTTCTCGTTGAGGTTGTAGAAGCAGCCCATCGCCACGATGGTGATGACCGCCAGCAGGCTCGGGTAGATAAATATCAGCTGCCGCAGCCCTTCAACCGTCCCGGCGGACTGCACCACGTTCGGCACATAGCCGATCTGGGTGAGCATGATCCCCGGGAAGAAGCCCGCCAGCGCCTGCGAGACCTTCCTGAAGAAGGTAAAGCCGGTGTAGACCGTTCCCTCGGAGCGCACGCCGGTGCGCCACTCGCCGTATTCCACGGTATCGGACACCAGCGCCCAGTTCAGGCTGTTCACGAACGCGGAACCGAAGAACGCCAGGCAGGAGAACGCCACAAAGCTCACCGAGCCGCCGCCGAAGAAGTAGTTAAGCAGATCGCCCGCCACCCAAATCATCAGCCCGCTGATGTAGACCTTTTTCTTGCCGAAGCGCCGCACCGCGCCGGGCATCATAAAGACGCCGATAAAAATACAGCCCATGCTGAAGAAGCCCATATACGACAGCAGGATCGGGTCGTTCAGCACGTACTGCGTGTAGTAGACCTGAATGGCGAGCTTAACGTTAAAGGCGCCCAGCGTGCACAGGTTAGCGATGCACAGGATAAACAGCGGACGGTTCCCGGCGATGGCGCGAAACGACTGCAACAGCCCCGGTTTCTGCGCCGGGTTAGCAGGCTGCGTCTCGACGTAACGCTCGGTAACGCCCTTATAGCACCACCACATAAAGAACAGCCCGAACAGCGAGAAGAGGGTGGCGGCAAAGATGTAGCCAAGCTCGTCGTTACCCTCAATCAGGTTCATCACCGGGACAAAGCCCACCGTACAGAGCAGCAGGCCGAGCGTGGCGCCGCCCTGACGCCAGGCCGCCAGCGAGGCGCGCTCGTCCGGGTTTTTGGTGATGGCGGGCACCATCGCGCCGTAAGAGCAGTTCATCATGCTGAAGAACAGGCCGTACAGCATGAACAGCACCGTCGCCATCACCGTTTTACCGGTGATTTCAAACGGTGTGCCGACGAAGTTGGCAATCGCCAGCAACGTTACCGGGAAGGCTGCATACAGCACGAACGGGCGGAATTTCCCTTTCGGGCCGATCTTGCGCCGGGAATCGAGCATGATCCCGGTGCCCATATCGGTGAAGGCGGTAAAAAACTTCGCAATCAGGAAGATAATCCCGCCGTAGGTGCCCGGCAGCCCCAGCACGTCGGTGTAGAACTTCAGCAGATACAGCGTGCCGATATCAAGCAGGATGTTAGAGCCGAGATCGCCCATCCCGTAGGCGAGTTTTTCTTTAAACGGCAGGCGCAGGGTTGCCGGATCAGAAGTATGTTGACTCATTATTGTTCTCCGTCTGCCCGCAGGTTTTCCCGCGGGCGAGCCTTATCAGATATGACGTAAGGTGCTAAACAGATCAGCCCATTCGCTTTGCTGGCGATAGAAGACCGGCGGTTTGCCGAGCGGGGCATCAACGGTGATGTCACCGCCCTGGCAGGTTTCTCCGGTCCACGCATTGACCCAGGTGTCCTGCGGCAGATAGAGCGACCAGTCGCGGCGTCCCTCTTCATGGACCGGCGCCACCAGCAGATCGCGGCCAAACAGATACTGGTATTTCAGCGTGTAGGCGCGCGCGTCGTCCTCGTAGTGCAGGAAAAGCGGACGCATCACCGGCAGGCCGCTTTTCGCGTTCTGCGCGACCGCGGCTTTGATGTACGGCTTCAGAGTGGTGAAGACAGTGGTCATGCGCGCGAAGTGCGCGATGGTTTCCGCGTCGCCGTCGAACTGCCAGTTATCGCCAGGGCGGTTGCCCTCGTGGGTACGCATCATCGGCGTAAAGGCGCTGAAATCACACCAGCGCAGCAGCAGCTCTTTGCTGCGCTTCATCTCGAAGAGCGTCGTATAGCCGCCAATGTCGCTGTGGTGCAGGCCGTGCCCGGTCATCGCCAGCGACAGCGCCGCCGGTACGACGGAAGCCAGACCGTCGTCCAGGCTCCAGTCGACGTTCTGATCCCCCGCCCACATCATCACCGAGTGCTTCTGGCTACCGGTGTAGCCTGCGCGCATGAAGAACAGGATCTCCCCGAGCTTGCCGGTCTCCTCCAGCGCTTCGTAGTTACATTTCGCCCACAGGGCAGGCCAGGCGTTATGCATGATCTCCGCGCTCACGCCGTTGTGCAGGAAGGTATCGGTCGGCAGGTACTCCCCGAAATCGGCCATCCAGCCGCCGCAGCCCAGTTCGATCAGGTTCTTTTTAATGACCTCTTTGTACCAGTCGTAGGCTGCCGGGTTGGTCAGGTCGATAACGCCCGCGTAGAACTCGCCGAACTCGACGTGGTAGTCCTTGCCGTCGGCGTTTTTGGTCAGATAGCCGCGTTTCGCGGCCTCTTCGCAGAGATCTTTATCGCTGGCGACGTACGGGTTGATATAGGAGAGGAACTGCACGCCTTCTTCTTTCCACTGCGCAATCCGCGTATCAAGCTGCGGATAGAGCGCGCTGTTCCACTTCCAGTTCCACATTACGCGTTTGCCGAAGGAGGTCATGCGGATGCCGGACCAGTCCTGCGCCCAGATGCCGTTCACCTTTACGCCGCCGTTACGCATGGTGTCGAGCTTCTGCTGGCACACCTCGGTGCCGCCCTGGATGCCCAGCGTCACGCCGTCGTACACCCAGTCCGGCAGCTCCGGCTGGCGTCCCAGCAGGCCGGTCAGTTTTTCCAGCAGATCGACGTACGTTTCCGCACATTCGAAGCGCAGCGTGGCGTTATCTTCCCAGAACGCCAGCTCGTGGAAGTCAGGGGCGCTGAAGTCAAAGTTCATGTAGCAGCTGTTATCCACGTGGCAGTAGTACTTCTGGGTGCTCACGAAGGTGGGCTGCGGGAAGAAGGTCCAGTAGTAGTCACCGCCCGCGTTCTCTTTGCAGTCGGCCTGCCAGGTGACATAGGTCTGCTTGTTGCGGCCCACGCCCTGCTCGCTGGTCCACAGCGGGAACGGCTTGCCGCGCAGATCGAAGTACGAGAACTGCTCGCCGCAGCCGTAAATATGATCTTCTGGCTGCGCCGCCAGCCGCAGCCAGATGCGGTTATGGCCGGGAGCATCATTTTTCAGCTTCAGCTCCAGACGGCCTTCACCATCCACGCCCACCAGCAGCGTCGCGCTTACCGCATCGCCGCGGGTAAAGCGGATTGCCCAGCCCGCGCTTTGCTGCGTAACGGTCGCGTTCGTCAGGGCAATCTTTTCGTTGAGCTTGTCTTTGATGCTGAAGTTGCCGCGAAACATCTCGATATCCGCCTCACCTGCGCCAATCCACAGGCAAGGGGCATCCGCGGTGTGGGATAAAATCAGACGGTCCTGCCAGCGCAGGGTGAAGCCACTTTCGTTATTTTTCAGGTCAATATTGTGTAGGGTACGCATAAAAACTCCGTCTTAATTATTTGGCCTGGCTATCCAGTAATCCGGCGGCGACGGCAGGCGCTAAGCCCGGTGCCAGCGGCAGGCGGGGGATCACCAGGCAGTGCAGCAGATGGTAAATATCCTGCTTGCCGTCCCAGACTTTGGTGGTCACTTCGTTGTTGGTGTCCAGCTCCTGCCACCAGGATCCGTTTTCGTAATCCATCAGATACTTGATGCAGTAATCCCACCATTTCTGATACCAGGCTTCGTACTGCGCCTCGCCGGTCACGGTATAGAGGGCATAGGCCGTGCCCATCGCCTCGACGATTGGCCAGCGCACGCGTTCGCGCACGATTGGCTTGCCGTCCCAGCCCACGGAGTAGACAAAGCCGTCCGCCCCGTCGGGTGCCCAGGCGTCGCGGATGGTGGCGTGGAACAGTCCTTTCGCATCTTCCAGCAGCCACTCCGGCGGGGTTTCAAAGCGCGCTTCCAGCGCGGCGCGCAGGTGCAGCATCAGGCGGCCCCACTCAATCCAGTGCCCAGGCGTGCCGCCATAGGCGCGGAAGCGGTGGGCGGGGTTATCGATGTTATAGTCGCGGATCGGGTTCCAGTTGGTGTCAAAATGCTCGTTAACGCGGTACTCCCCTTTGCGCGCCACGTCGTGAATAATCACCGAGGCGATGCGCAGGGCGCGGTCGAGCCATTTGCGGTCGTGGGTCACGTCATAAACGATGAGGAAGGCTTCCACGGCGTGCATGTTGGCGTTACCGCCGCGATAGTCTTCCGTTTTGCTGAAGGCTTCGTCCCAGGACTCCAGGCACATCTGCTCCTGTTCGCTCCAGAAGTAGCGCTCAATCACCTCGATGGCGTCGTCCAGCAACTTGCGTGCCTGCGGATGGCCGGTGGTGACGGCGCTCGCCGCGCCCAGCAGAACGAAGAAATGCTGATAGCCCTGCTTGGACGCATCAATGACGCCTTCATCGTTAACGCAGGCGTACCAGCCGCCGTGCTGCTTGTCGCGCAGCGGACCGTTCAGGGCATTAATGCCGTGCTCAACCAGGGCGTACGCGCCGGGGCGCCCCATGTTCGCCGCCACCGCGTATACATGCAGCATGCGGGCGGTGATCCACAGATGTGTGCCCATATCGCTACGCACCTGCCCGTTATTGCCCAGCCAGCCAAAGCCGGTCGGTACGGCGGCGTTTTTACCGAAATCGAGAATGCGGTCGGTCTCTTGTTCGAGCCAGCGGTTATGGCTCAGGGTGTTAAACCATTTCATGTTCGGATCCTTTCTTAACGGCGAGCCATCATTTCGTCGACGATCTCACCCAGACGCTGAAGTTTTGGTACGGAAATATCACGCAGCATCAGCTCGGTGTCCGGCAGGCCAATCACAGAGGACCAGACGGCGCGACCGGCTAAAAAGCCCGATGCCCCCGCCTGCATCGCCACGCTCACCGCGCGCGGGAATAACTTATCGTCAACGCCGGACGAGAGGATCACCCACGGCATGGCGATGTTCTCGTTAAGCTTTTGCGAGGCCGCCAGCAGCTCTTGCTGCGTGCCCTTGCCAAACAGTGGCATCTCCACTTTGTAGAGGTCGGCACCGCTGTCGCCCAGCTCTTTGGCCGCGTCGATAATCGCCTGTTCGCGGTTAAACGCGGCACCGCGACGCGGTGGACGCACCACCGGCTCGATAATGCTCAGCAGACCGTTATCGTGGCACAGCGTATTGAACGCTTTCACCATCTCCAGGCGCTGCTGCGGATCTTCATCGCTGCGCCACAGCACCAGCAGCTTCAGTGCTTTGCCGCCATCGCGCTTGACCGCCTGCGCGTCGACGTTCTTGTCGATCGCCACGCTGTCGACCGGAATACCGTTCCCCGGGATAAATTCGTCGGCGGCCACAATCATCGCGCAGCTTTTGGCCACGGCCTGCTGCTCGACAATCTGGCGATAGCAGAACTGCTGGTCGACAAGGATCGCAGAGGCGTACGGCGACAGAATTTTTGCCGCGTTGACTTTAAAATCCGTCAGGTGCTGGTCGGTTACCGGTACCGGCGCGCCTGCCGCCGCAAACATCAGGCGCATCGCTTCGCGCTGATCCACGGCCAGCATCGCAAAACCGCCGGAAGGTCGGGTGATATCTTTCAGGGTGTACATCGTCATTCCTCAGTCCTTTCGTATCAGTGTGATTTTTTCAGCCCGGCAGATGCGCGAACCTGTTCAAGAATGGCCGTCCAGTCCTCGCGCCCGCGCCCGGCGGCGCGAGCCTGGTTGTAAACTTCGCGGGAGGCCGCGCCCAGCGGCATCGGAACGTGGAGCTGGTTGGCCACGTCGAGGGCGATCCCCAGGTCTTTATGCGCAAGGTCGATCATGAAGGCGGGAGAAAGATCCCCTTTCAGCACCTTGTTCGGCCAGGATGTCGTGAAGTGGCCTTTACCCGCAGGCGTACCGCTCATGACCTTGAGCGCCACGTCAAAGGAGAGGCCAAGCGCTTCGCACAGCACGGCGGCCTCGGCGGAAAGGGCGTTCAGGGCAATGCTCATGTAGTTATTGATAAGCTTCACGCGGATGCCCATGCCTGGCCCGCCGGCGTTAATCAGCTCATTGCCCATCGCCATTAAGACCGGGGTGGCGCGCTCAACCTGCTGGGCCGTGCCGCCTGCCAGCAGGAGCAGCGTGCCGGCGATGGCATGGTCAGAGGTGCGTCCGACGGGCACGTCCATCAGGCTGAAGCCTTGCTCAGCCATGTCGCGTATCAGCGCGTCGGTTTGCAGCGGGTGAATGGTGGACATATCAATGACCAGCGCGTCGCGGGATAATCCTTCGCACACGCCGTGCTCGCCGAACAGGACGCTGCGCACCAGGTCGCCGTTGGGCAGCATGGTGATGACGAACTCGGCATCCGTTGCGGCCTGTGCTGGCGTAGCCGCCGCCCGAGCGCCGCTCTCTACCAGCGCCTGAACCGCCTGCGGGTTCACATCAAAAACGTTAAGCTGGTGGCCCTGTTTCAACAGATTCTTCGCCATGGGCGCGCCCATCTGTCCTAAGCCGATAAATGCGATTGCTGACATGCCTCTCTCCTGTCACATCGTGTCAATTTTTGCGCGTTTGTAGTGTCTGTTTTTGATCGTATTTGTAATTTATAGTCAAAAAATTGACACGGGTCACTTTTTAAACATTTGGTGAAATTAAAATGAAGGCATCAGAAATCGCAGAAGGAATCACCATGACTCGCATCGTTTGTGTCGGCATTACCGTGCTGGATCGCATCTGGTATCTCGATGATTTACCGAAAGAAGGTGGGAAATATGTCGCAAAAGACTATACGGAAGTGGGCGGTGGCCCGGCGGCAACGGCGGCAGTGGCAGCCGCGAAACTGGGCGCGGAAGTGGATTTTATTGGCCGGGTGGGGGACGACGATACCGGCAGACGACTGCTTGCGGAGCTGGAATCCCTGGGGGTGAACACCCGCTATACGCGCATAGTTAAGGGAGCCCGATCGTCGCAATCGGCGGTGCTGGTGGACGCAGGTGGGGAAAGAGTGATTGCCAACTACCCCAGCCCCGATCTCCCTGCGGCGGCAGACTGGCTGCATGAAATCGACTTCTCGCAGTGGGACATTGTCTTAGCCGACGTGCGCTGGCATGACGGGGCAAAACAGGCATTTACCCTGGCCCGCCAGCAGGGCGTACCGACGTTGCTTGATGCGGATGTCACCCCGCAGGACATCGCGGATCTGATTGCCTTAAGCGACCACGCGGCCTTCTCCGCGCCGGGATTGCGGCGTTTAACGCAGCGGGATGAAACCGAAAACGCGCTGAAGAAAGCACAAACGCTCACAAATGGACATGTGTATGTTACGCAGGGGCGAGACGGCTGCTTCTGGCTGGAAAACGGTGCACTGTGTCATCAGCCCGGCTTTGAGGTGAACGTGGTGGATACCACGGGGGCGGGCGACGTGTTCCACGGTGCGCTGGCGGTCAGTCTGGGGCAACAATCGTCCACTTCAGACGCCGTGCGTTTTGCCAGCGCCGTCGCAGCACTGAAATGCACAAAGCCCGGTGGACGCGCGGGTATACCCGACTGTGATCAAACCCGCTCTTTTTTGTCACTTTTTGTATAAAATGCGGGGCGTGATGGTTTTCAGAGGACAGCCCATGAGCCTTACCGAACTGACCGGCAACCCGCGTCACGATCAGCTGCTGACGCTGATTGCCGATCGCGGCTATATGAACATTGATGAACTGGCGCAGCTGCTGGATGTGTCGACGCAAACCGTGCGCCGGGATATCCGTAAGCTCAGCGAGCAGGGGCTGATCACCCGTCATCACGGCGGCGCGGGCAGGGCATCCAGCGTGGTCAACACGGCGTTCGAACAGCGTGAAGTCTCGCTTACCGAAGAGAAACGGGCGATTGCCGAAGCGATTGCGGACTATATTCCCGACGGTTCGACCATTTTTATCACCATCGGGACGACCGTGGAGCACGTTGCCCGGGCGCTGCTTAACCATAATCATCTGCGCATCATCACTAACAGCCTGCGGGTGGCGCACATTCTTTATAAGAATCCGCGCTTTGAGGTGATGGTGCCCGGCGGTACGCTGCGCCCGCATAACGGCGGCATTATCGGTCCTGCGGCAACGGCGTTCGTGTCAGGATTTCGCGCAGATTACCTGGTCACCAGCGTCGGGGCGATAGAGCACGACGGCGCGATGATGGAATTTGACGTTAACGAAGCCAGCGTGGTGAAAACCATGATCGCTCACTCCCGCCACATTTTACTGGCGGCCGATCATACGAAATACCACGCCTCCGCGGCGGTTGAAATTGGCAACGTGGCGCAGGCGACGGCGCTGTTCACCGATGAGCTGCCCGGCCCGGCGCTGCAAAATCACCTCAAATCCAGCAAGGTTGAGGTTGTCGAAGTCAATTCCGGAGAAGAGCAGCAGGCTGGCTGATCATCCTATGGCCCGATATTGCGATTCGGGCCTTTCCTTTCTCTAAGCTGAATCTGGCGCATAGCTAAAGTTTCTCTTTCCCGCTACAGTTACTTCTCCACGGCGAAAGGAGATAAACATGCTTTATATCTTTGACTTAGGAAATGTAATCGTCGATATCGATTTTAACCGGGTGTTGGGCGCATGGAGCGATTTTAGCCGTGTTCCGCTGGCGACGTTAAAGCAGAATTTCGCGATGGGTGAGACTTTCCATCTGCACGAGCGAGGTGAGATCAGCGACGAAGCGTTCGCAGAGCGTTTCTGCCAGGAAATGGGTCTTTCGTTAAGCTACGAGCAGTTTTCCCACGGCTGGCAGGCCATATTTGTCGCGATCCGCCCGGAAGTGATCGACATCATGCACAAGCTGCGCGAGCAGGGGCATCGTGTTGTCGTGCTGTCTAATACTAACCGCCTGCATACCACCTTCTGGCCGGATGAATACCCGGAAATTCACGCGGCGGCAGATAAAGTGTATCTCTCCCAGGAGATGGGGATGCGTAAACCTGAGGCGCGCATCTATCAGGCAGTATTGCAGGAAGAAGGATTCACGGCAGCGGATGCGGTCTTTTTTGACGACAACGCCGATAATATAGAAGGGGCTAATCAGTTAGGTATCACCTCCATTCTGGTGACCGGAAAAGAGACGATACCGAACTACTTTGCGAAGCAGTTATGCTAAAAACCGTTCATCAAAAAGCCAATCACCACACGCGCCCGCTGAGGGCGTGGTTGAAACTCCTCTGGCATCGCATTGATGAGGACAACATGACCACGCTGGCGGGCAATCTCGCTTACGTGTCGTTGCTCTCGCTGGTGCCGCTGGTGGCGGTGATTTTTGCGCTTTTTTCGGCATTTCCAATGTTTGCCGATGTGAGCATGCAGCTTCGCCATTTTGTTTTCGCAAACTTTATTCCTGCCACCGGCGATGTGATCCAGAACTACATTGAGCAGTTTGTCGCAAACTCCAGCAAGATGACGGCGGTGGGGGCGTGTGGGCTTATTGTTACCGCGCTGCTGCTGATGTACTCCATCGACAGTGCGCTCAACACCATCTGGCGGAGCAAAAAAGTCCGCCCGAAGGTTTACTCCTTTGCCGTCTACTGGATGATTTTAACCCTTGGCCCATTGCTGGCGGGGGCAAGCCTGGCGATCAGCTCCTACCTTCTTTCGCTGCGCTGGGCGACCGACTTAAACAGCGTGATCGATAACGTGCTGCGTATCTTCCCGCTGATTTTATCGTGGCTTTCGTTCTGGCTGCTCTACAGCGTGGTACCAACCACGCGCGTACCCAACCGGGATGCCGTGGTGGGTGCTCTGGTCGCGGCGTTGCTCTTTGAGCTGGGCAAGAAAGGATTCGCGCTTTATATCACCATGTTCCCCTCTTATCAGCTGATTTACGGTGTGCTGGCGGTGATCCCCATTTTGTTTGTCTGGGTCTACTGGACGTGGTGTATCGTCTTGCTTGGCGCCGAAATAACTGTCACTCTCGGGGTCTACCGCGAACTCAAAAAAGCAGCAGAAGCTGAAAAACAACAAGAAGCAGACCAACCATGATTGCATTGATTCAGCGCGTAACCCGTGCCAGCGTCACCGTGGCGGATGAGGTGACGGGTGAAATTGGCCCAGGACTTTTGGTGCTCCTGGGTGTCGAAAAAGATGACGACGAACAAAAAGCTAACCGCTTATGTGAGCGCGTGCTGGGCTACCGCATTTTCAGCGATGCGGAAGGCAAGATGAACCTGAACGTTCAGCAGGCGGGCGGCAGCGTGCTGGTGGTTTCCCAGTTTACGTTGGCTGCGGATACCGAACGCGGCATGCGGCCGAGTTTTTCGAAGGGCGCGGCACCGGAGCGCGCAGAAGCTCTATACGAGTACTTTGTTGAGCGCTGTCGCCAACAGGACATGAATACACAAACCGGACGATTCGCTGCGGATATGCAGGTTTCGCTGGTGAACGATGGCCCCGTCACATTCTGGCTCCAGGTATGAGCCAACTGGCGGTATGGCCGCGGGTAACAAGAGAGAGTACAGCTATGTATCACCTTCGAGTACCGCAAACGGAAGAAGAATTAGACGCTTATTACCATTTCCGCTGGGAAATGCTGCGCAAACCACTGCATCAACCGAAAGGCTCTGAACGCGACGCCTGGGACGCGATGGCGCACCACCAGATGGTGGTTGATGAAGAGGGCAACCTCGTTGCCGTGGGACGTCTGTACATCAATGCCGACAACGAAGCTTCAATCCGCTTTATGGCCGTTCATCCCTCCGTGCAGGACAAAGGCCTTGGAACGCTGATGGCAATGACGCTGGAATCCGTTGCCCGTCAGGAAGGGGTCAAGCGCGTCACCTGTAGCGCCCGCGAAGATGCCGTTGAGTTCTTTGCCAAGCTTGGTTTCGTGAATCAGGGGGAAATCACCGCCCCGCAAACTACGCCGATTCGTCACTTTTTGATGATCAAACCCATCGCCACGCTGGACGATATTCTCCATCGCGCCGACTGGTGCGGGCAGCTCCAGCAGGCGTGGTATCAGCACATTCCGCTCAGTGAAAAAATGGGCGTACGTATTCAGCAGTATACCGGACAAAAATTTATCACCACCATGCCGGAAACCGGCAACCAGAACCCGCACCATACCCTGTTTGCCGGCAGCCTGTTTTCACTCGCCACGCTCACCGGATGGGGACTGATCTGGCTGATGCTGCGCGAACGTCATCTCGGCGGCACCATTATTCTGGCCGATGCCCATATCCGCTACAGCGCGCCGATCAGCGGCAAGCCGAGCGCGGTAGCTGACCTGGGCGCACTGGGCGGCGATCTCGACCGTCTGGCGCGTGGACGTAAAGCACGCGTACAGATGCAGGTTGAGCTGTTCGGCGATGAAACGCCAGGCGCGGTGTTTGAAGGCACCTATATCGTTCTGCCTGCGAAGCCGTATGGCGCGTATGAAGAGGGTGGGAACGAGGAGGAGTAGTCTCCTTCTCACTCTCGCCCGGCATGGTTAATGCGCCAGGCAATATCTCGCATAATGTCTCGCGCTGACTGGCTAATTCCACCCAACTGGAAGAAGCCGTGAATTACACCCCGCCATTGTTGAGCGGTACACTTCACGCCTTGCGCCGTGAGGCGCTGATAAAGCGCCTCGCCTTCGTCACGTAACGGATCATACTCAGCGGTAACAATATGGACCTTCGGCAGACCGCTAAAGTCGTTGCGCCACAGTGGACTGACTTCAGGATGCTGACGGTCGGCTCCAGCCAGATACATTTCATAGCCGCTCAAAAGGGTATCGCGAGTAATCACGTAATCCATGCCATTGAGGGTATAGCTTTCAAGACTGGCCGTAGCGTCGAGCATGGGATAGATAAGAATGAGCTGCGCGGGATCCCAGAGCCCTTTTGCCTTAAGCCGCAATGACGTTACCAGCGCCAAATGCCCTCCTGCGCTGTCTCCACAGAGGGTGAGTCGGTTCTTATCCACGCCTAATTCGTCTGCATACTGCCAGACCAGATTCGCACCTCTTTCAGCATCGTCATGTGCGGCGGGGAAGGTATGCTCCGGCGCCAGTCTGTACTGAATCGCAATCACCCGGCAATTGCCGTAGTAGGCTAACTGACGGAGCTGGTTGTCATGGGTATCAAAGCCGCCGCTGATAAAACATCCGCCGTGGTAGTAGATGGCAGCAGGCAATATTTCAGGCGCATTGAGAGGTGAAAATACCCGAATGGTAAGACCCTCAAGAACAAGCGTCTCCAGCTGAACGCGCGTTTCGGTCTTCCCGGCAAGCTCCGTGCTGGCAATATAGCCTGCTCGTCGTACCTCAATTGTCTGGCGACGCGATGAGGGGCGACCTGCAGCGATAAATCCTTGAACCAGCCGTTCAATACCCTTTTCCAGTGCCATGAAAACACCTTTTAACTGTATGAATGTACAGCTTTATAGCCTGGTTTAATTCAAAAGAAAACAAGAATATTATTGAGGGGAAAAGTCTTGAAAGCTGCTCGCAAAGGCGAGAGCTTTTTTATTATCTGCTTTCGTCACAGACATAAAGTGCGGATGTTGCCTGAGATTTGCCGTGGAAGCGATGCTAAAGCGATAACGCGTCTTTAGACGGATCCTGGACTACGGGCTGAAGAGCATCTGGCATATAAGACGGCAGGTATTGCTGTCGAGGTGTAGGCCGGGCAAACTCGCGCCGCCCGGCACTCTCACAGGAGATTACTCCCCTTCACCCGGGAACAGGAACGGGTTGATCGAGCTGCGGGCAAAGCCCTCCTGCTCCATCTTCGCGTCCAGAATCAGCGAGGCGAGATCGTCGGCCACGGCTTCGACTTTCGGGTCTTTTTCCTGATACAGAATCTTCAGGTAGGTCCCGCAGTCGCCGCAGCTCTCCGCTTTCACCGCCGCGTCTTCATTTTCCAGCGACCAGTAGTTCAGATCGCGGGTCTGTTCGCAGTTGCTGCACTTGATGCGCACCACGTGCCACTCGGTTTCACACAGGTTGCAGTGCAGGTAGCGCAGCCCCTGAGTGGTGCCGATTTGCACCATGCTGGAGACCGGCATTGAACCACACACCGGGCAGAACTGGCGCGCTTCGCCGTATTCGGCGCGGGCTTTACCTGGAATCAGGCTCGCCATTTGCGCCCAGTAGAGCGACAGCGCAGCCCAGATGAACGGCGCTTTATCGCTGCTCACCAGTGAGAAGTCGGAAGCAAACAGCGCGCTCGCCATCTCTTCCAGCTCCTGATCGGAGGCTTTTTCCAGGTTCTCAATGACCGCCAGCGCCGTGCCGCTCATCTCGGGCTTCAGCTCGGCGATCAGGGAATGCAGCAGCTTATGCCAGTGCTTGTCGCGCGGCAGAACGTGAATATCCAGCGGCGGTTTGCCCTGCTCATTGGCTTCTTTGATGCGTGCGGTCAGGTCCATTTGCAGCGGATGGTCGTACAGCACCACTTCCTGCGCATGGGCGACCAGCGCGGCAAAACGCAGAAAATCGCCCAGCGGGTTGTTCTCTGCCAGCTCGCGCAGACGCTCTGCGCGGCGGTTGTAGAGGTTCTTGAGTCTGGGGAATAACAACGGCGGAATATACTCCGCCGTACGTTTCTCGCTCGACCCCAGCTCATCTTGCGGGATTATGCGAATACTCATTCAGATGACTTTTCCTGTTTCTGGCGGACTTCTCGGTACCAGCGCGGGTGATGTTTCTTCGCCCACGTTTTGGTGACCCAGCCTTCCACCATCGCGGTAATGGTGCCTTTCACCCAGAGGGCGGCGTAAATATGCACCATGATAACCACAATTAACGCCACTGCGGCAAATGAATGCAGCATTAGCGCAAATCGGATCACCGGGATTGAGAAAGCAGGCGCAAAGTACGGACGCCAGATGATCACGCCGCTCACCAGCAACAGGACCAGGAAGATAATCGCCGCCCAGAATACGCATTTCTGGCCGAAGTTATAACGCCCGGTATCACCTACTTCCTCGTTGACGACGATCTTACGAATATTCTTCGCCCAAAAGATATCATCCCGATTGATTAGGTTATGGTGCCAGTAACGGAAAAACATGATGATGAACGACGCGAACATGATGACGCCCACAAACGGGTGCAGTATACGCGCCAGCTGTGGTGTCCCCATGATCTGCATCAGCCAGTTGAAGGACGGGAAGAAGAACCCCAGCCCGCTTATCGCCGCCAGCATGAAGCAGAAGGCGGTGACCCAGTGGTTGATGCGTTCCGGCGCGGTGTAGCGCACGATGGTGTCACGTTTTCTCATTTGCGCACCTCGTCTTTCTCTTCATGCAGGTTGTCGTCTTCCTCTTCCGCACGGTTCGGACCAACGCCGACGTAGTGGAAGATGCTCGCTGCGAAGGTGGCCGCAAAACCGACCGCGGCCAGCGGTTTCCAGATGCCTTTCCAGAACTTCACGGTCGCGCTGATTTCCGGGTTCTCCGGCAGGCCGTGATACAGGTTCGGCTTGTCGGCGTGGTGCAGCACGTACATCACGTGCGTACCGCCAACCCCGGCCGGATCGTACAGGCCCGCGTTATCGTAACCACGAGTTTTCAGCTCGCCCACGCGCTCTGCCGCCAGCGTTTTCATATCCTCTTTAGAGCCAAAGTGGATAGCGCCGGTTGGACAGGTCTTCACGCACGCTGGCTCCTGGCCGACATTTACGCGGTCAACGCACAGCGTACATTTGTAGACGCGGTTGTCTTCCGGGTTCATGCGCGGCACGTCGAACGGACAGCCCGCGATGCAGTAGCCGCAGCCAATGCACTGCTCGGACTGGAAGTCGACGATGCCGTTGGCATACTGAATGATAGCCCCTTCTGACGGACACGCCTTCAGGCAGCCCGGATCCGCACAGTGCATACAGCCGTCTTTGCGAATAAGCCATTCCAGCTTGTCGTTCTGCTCCACTTCCGAGAAACGCATTACCGTCCAGGACTTGGCGGTCAGGTCCGCCGGGTTGTCGTACACCCCGACGTTGTGACCCACTTCGTCACGGATGTCGTTCCACTCAGAGCAGGCCACCTGACAGGCTTTACAGCCGATACAGGTGGTCACGTCGATAAGCTTCGCCACTTCCTGCTGGTGGTCCCGCGCCTGAGGCGCGGGCGTGAAACCGTTAGTCGCGGAACGACGGATAATGTCTTGAGATTGATAAGCCATAAGTCGTCTCCGTTACACCTTTTCCACGTTCACGAGGAAGGCCTTAAACTCCGGCGTCTGCGTGTTCGCATCACCGACGAACGGCGTCAGGGTGTTCGCAATGAACCCTTTCTTCGCCACGCCCTCATAACCCCAGTGAATCGGGATGCCGATGGTATCCACCTGCTGACCGTGAACGTTCAGCGTGCGAATACGCTTGGTCACCACCGCCTTGGCTTTGATGTAGCCGCGGTTAGAGGAGACCTTCACGGTATCGCCATGGGCAATGCCGAGTTTGTTCGCCAGCTTCTCGCCGAT
The DNA here is from genome assembly GCF_001729785.1 of Enterobacter hormaechei subsp. xiangfangensis. NCBI lineage: Bacteria > Pseudomonadati > Pseudomonadota > Gammaproteobacteria > Enterobacterales > Enterobacteriaceae > Enterobacter > Enterobacter hormaechei. Next base: position 4,571,363 of record NZ_CP017183.1, on the reverse strand, counting down.
CTCCACAAACTGTTCCGGCTGCGCGATGGCATTCAGCAGCGCGTGCTTGGTCCAGTAGTGGAAGTGCTCGGTCAGACGGTAAGTGGTGCCGACATACGGGAACTTGTCCTTTTTACCCAGCGCTTCAAAATCGCTCTTGAAGATACGGGCTGCCGGGTTAGAGACCACGTTCGGGTGCAGCGGGTTAGTACCCAGCGGCGTCTCAAACGGCTCGTAGTGTTCCGGGAATGGCCCTTCCGCCATCTTATCGATAGCAAACAGACGGCCCATCCCTTCAGGCTGCATGATAAACGGCCCGACATCGCTGCCTGGTGCGGCAGTGCTGTAGTCCGGAATATCCACGCCGCCCCATTTCGCGCCGTCCCACTTCAGAAGCTGACGCTTCGGATCCCACGGGTTGCCCTGCGGATCAGCGGAGGCACGGTTATAGAGGATGCGGCGGTTAAGCGGCCACGCCCATGCCCAGCCCAGCGTATTACCGAGGCCCGACGGGTCGGCGTTATCGCGGTTGGCCATCTGGTTGCCTTTCGGCGTCCAGCTCCCGGCAAAGATCCAGCAGCCGCTTGACGTCGTACCGTCATCGCGCAGGTGCGCGAAGGTGCTGAGCTGATCGCCTTTCTTCGCCAGCACCGCACCGGTCGCCGGGTCGATAACGTCCGCCAGCGCTTTACCGTTGCTCTCCATGGCCACTTCTTCCGGCGCTGGGTTTTCCGGCGTCGAGTAGTTCCAGGTCATGTTCAGTACCGGCTCAGGCGTTGCGCCGCCCTCAGAGGCGTACATCTTACGCAGGCGTAAGAAGATGCCGGCCAGGATCTCGCCGTCATTCAGGGCGATGCCCGGGGCGTCTGCGCCTTTCCAGTGCCACTGCAACCAGCGGCCGGAGTTGACGATAGACCCGTTCTCTTCCGCGAAGCAGGTGGACGGCAGACGGAACACTTCGGTCTGAATCTTCGACGGATCGACGTCGTTCGACTCACCGTGGTTCTGCCAGAACGTCGACGTTTCGGTATTGAGCGGGTCAATCGTCACCAGGAACTTCAGCTTCGACAGAGACTCGACAACCTTGTTCTTGTTCGGGAACGACGCCACCGGGTTAAAGCCCTGGCAGATATAGCCGTTGACCTGGCCCTGGTGCATCATTTCGAAGTACTGAAGTACGTCGTAACCTTTGTCCCACTTCGGCAGCCAGTCAAAGCCCCAGCTGTTTTCCGCCGTCGCCTTGTCGCCGTAGAAGGCTTTCATCAGCGAGACGAAGAACTTCGGATAGTTGCCCCAGTAGTTCACCTGGCCTTCGAGCAGCGGTTTTGGCGTGCTGGCCGTCAGGTAGGTTTGCAGGTCAGTCTGTTTCTCGCTCGGCAGGTTCATGTAACCCGTCAGGCTCTGAGACAGCAGGCCGAGGTCGGTCAGACCCTGAATGTTGGAGTGACCGCGCAGGGCGTTCACGCCGCCGCCTGCCATCCCCATGTTGCCGAGGAGCAGCTGAACCATCGCCATGGTGCGGATGTTCTGCGCGCCGATGGAGTGCTGCGTCCAGCCGAGCGCATACAGGAACGACGCGGTTTTATCTTTCGCGCTGGTTTCCGCAATCAACTCGCACACCTTCAGGAAATCCGCTTTCGGCGTCCCACAGATGTTTTCGACAACCTCCGGCGTGTAGCGGGAAACGTGCTCTTTCAGCAGGTTCCACACGCAGCGCGGGTGTTGCAGGGTGGTGTCGCGCTTCGCAAAGCCGTTTTCGTCCAGCTCGTAGTTCCAGCTGGTTTTGTCGTACTTGCGTTTTTCGGCGTCGTAACCGCTGAACAGGCCATCTTCGAAGTGGTAATCCTCACGCACGATCAGGCTGGCGTTGGTATAGGCTTCGGTGTACTCGCGGTTATATTTTTCGTTGGTCATCAGGTACAGCAGTACGCCTGACAGGAAAGTGATGTCAGTACCTGAACGAATAGGGGTGTAGAAATCCGCCACTGACGCTGTACGCGTAAAGCGGGGATCGATCACAATCAGCTTCGCGCCGTTGTGGATTTTGGCTTCCATCGCCCAGCGGAACCCGACAGGGTGCGCTTCAGCGGCGTTACCGCCCATCACCACAATAAGGTTGGCGTTCTTGATGTCGACCCAGTGGTTGGTCATCGCACCGCGACCAAATGTTGGAGCAAGACTTGCTACCGTTGGTCCGTGTCAGACACGCGCCTGGTTGTCGACCGCGAGCATACCGAGTGCGCGCGTAAATTTCTGGGTTAAATAGCCGGTTTCGTTACTGGACGCTGAAGCACACAGCATGCCGGTGGAGAGCCAACGGTTAACGGTGGTGCCTTCGGCATTCTTCGCGATAAAGTTGGCATCGCGGTCTTCTTTCATCAGCTTAGCGATGCGATCGAACGCTTCTTCCCAGCTGATTTGCTGCCATTTGTCAGAGCCGGGAGCGCGATACTCAGGAAACTTCAGGCGGCTTTCGGAGTGGATAAAATCTACCAGACCGGCCCCTTTCGGACAGAGTGCACCACGGTTTACCGGGTGATCCGGATCGCCTTCGATGTGGAAAATAGATGCTTTGGCGTTTTTCGCACCGTCGCCGAGGCTATACATTAACAGCCCACAGCCGACGGAGCAGTACGTACAGGTGTTACGGGTTTCGCGGGTGCGCAGCAGTTTATACTGCCGTGTTTCCGCCAGCGCTACACCGGGCGCAAAGCCCAGTGCCGCCGCCGTGGTGCCTGCCATACCGCCAGCGCAGATCTTAAAGAACTGCCTTCTGCTGACCTGCATGGGTCACTCCTTGGTTCATTACGACATTGCTATGTAGTTTTACTCTGCGGTTGAGAATTAACCGCAAAGGAGAAAAATTTGCGTTAATCCCTCATTTCTCCGAGGGATAAGCCCAGAATACCACAATGTCGGTACGCCTGTTCCAACGGGGTTAAAACAAAGTGAACGTATTATCACGGCATTGATTATAAAATGTGATATCAATCACATTTTACCCTGTGCATGTTAAAGAGGTGTAGCAGGTGATCGGTTGCACCCCTCCGTATTGAGTAGGAGAATGGTTGCTGAAAAGTTGATCCATACTATGCGTAAGGCCTGCCGTTTGTGTTGCAATAGCAGGCTCACTTCCGTGGTTGTTCAGGAATACCGTTGTGTCTAAACAAAACCGTGTTGCCCACGCGTCGCCACTGCCTGCGGGTATTGTGGAACTGTCGATACACAGACCGCCTCACATTTCACATGCCACGCCGGATTTTCTGGCGGAAGAGGTCCCCGTTGCCCTGGTTTACAACGGTATTTCGCATGTGGTGATGATGGCCTCGCCGAAAGATCTGGAGCTGTTCGCCATAGGTTTTTCCCTCTCGGAAGGCATCATTGCGCATCCGCAGGAGATCTACGGCATGGATGTGGTTCATGCCTGTAATGGTCTTGAAGTGCAAATCGAACTCTCCAGCCGCCGCTTTATGGGGCTGAAAGAGCGCCGCCGGGCGCTGGCCGGACGTACCGGCTGCGGCGTGTGCGGCGTTGAACAGCTTAACGATATCGGCAAACCCATTATCCCGCTGCCGTTCACCCAGACGTTCAATCTGGCGCACCTTGATCGGGCGCTTGAGCACCTGAACGACGTGCAACCCATCGGTCAGCTCAGCGGCTGTACCCACGCGGCGGCATGGATATTGCCGTCAGGCAACATTGCCGGCGGTCATGAAGATGTGGGCCGCCACGTCGCGCTGGATAAGCTGTTAGGTCGCCGCGCTCGGGAAAGCAACGTCTGGCAGCAGGGCGCGGCGTTAGTCTCCAGCCGCGCCAGCTATGAGATGGTGCAAAAGTCCGCCATGTGCGGCGTGGAAATTCTGTTTGCGGTGTCAGCGGCAACCACGCTGGCGGTGGAAGTGGCGGAGCGCTGCAACCTGACGCTGGTGGGGTTCTGCAAGCCGGGTAGAGCAACTATTTACACCCATCCGCAGCGATTGATAGTTGATCAGTAATTTTGAATGAGTATAGCAAATCCTTCCGCTTTTAGTTGTTCATGATGAGGTCTAATATTTATCTCATCAAGGCACGGCGCCTTATCTAAACAACTTAACGAAAGGGTTTATCTCATGAAAAGCATCAAAACTTTTGTCGCAGTAATCGCTCTGGCTACCTCTTTTGGTTCTTTCGCTGCGCAGACAGTGACCGCATCCGCCTCTACCCTGGATGGTGCAGAAGCTAAAATCGCTGCACAGGCACAGGAAGCGGGCGCGTCATCCTACAAAATTACCCAGGCATTCACCGGTAACCGCGTACACATGACCGCTGAACTGAACAAATAATTCCGCTATACCGTCGAAAGAGCGCCCCTGGGGCGCTTTTTAGTTTATGCCTGCCAGACGCAGCAGTGCGGTCACCACCGCCGCCGCGACGATCACCACAATTAACGGCATTTTGCGCCAGGCCAGAAACACCGCGAACCCCACGCCCAGCACACGTGCCATCCCGGCAAAATGGTCCCCTTCATAAAACGTTGTCGCCAGCGCGACGGAGAACAGCAAAACGGTAGCCGCGTCTGAAAGCAGCGCCTGCGACCGTTCTGAAAGCGCCAGCCGGTTGCCAAGCTTCGCTCCGCCAAGACGCATCAGATAGGTTCCGGCAGAAAGAATGGCGATGCCGAGAATAAAGACCGTCATGTTTTCCATTATTTTTTCCTCGCGGCAAGGCCGAGCAAAGAGAGCAGTACCGGCAGACCCACCGGCGCAAACGGTACGGCGGCCAGCGACAACACTGCGCCGCTACAGGCGCGGATCAGCGTGGTACGGTTTTTAAATGCCGGCACCACTAACGCCAGCAGGATCGCCGGGAACACCGCGTCCAGCCCGATGGTTTCCGGGTCTGGCAGCAGCTTGCCGACCATCGCCCCCAGTACCGCCCCCAGCGGCCAGATAATTGCCACGCCCAGGCCGCACAGCCAGTAGGCCGCTTTACGCTGCTCGGCGGTTTTTTGCGAAAGGCCGAACACCACGCTTTCATCGTTCATAATATGACAGCCCAGAAAGCTCAGGCCGCGCTTGCCCACCAGGTCACGCACCGTTACGCCGAACGGCACATGGCGTGCGTTTACCAGTAAACCGGCCGCGGCCGCTGCCAGCGGATTGCCGCCGCTTGCCACGATGCCAATAAACATAAACTCGGATGCGCCTGCCAGCACCGTGAGGGAGAGGACAAACGGCACCCACAGCGGGAAACCGTAGGCCATCGCCAGTGAGCCATAAGACATGCCGACCACGCCCACCGCGAGGCAGACCAGGACGATCGCTTTTATCGTGTCGCCTTTCAGGCAAGAGAGGTGATTCTTCATACCATTTTAGCCATATCGAACGTATTTCCATTATAATGAACGCATCAAAATCGTTTTACAAGGCGAACGATTCGTTCGTTATAGAGAGAAAGAGGCCGTTTTTATGACGCAGCCAATCAGCGTGATCGCCAAAAGCCTGGTACGAGAACGCCTGCGAACCGGGCTCTCACTGGCGGAAATTGCCCGCCGTGCCGGGATCGCCAAATCCACGCTTTCACAACTGGAGTCTGGCAACGGCAATCCTAGCCTGGAAACGCTGTGGTCGCTTTGCGTGGCGCTGGATATTCCGTTTGCCCGGTTACTGGAGCCGCAGCAACCCGTCACGCAGGTGATCCGCCGCGGCGAGGGCACAAAAGTCGTCGCCGGGCAGGCGAACTACGAGGCGATTTTGCTCGCGGCGTGTCCGCCGGGCGCGCGTCGTGATATCTATCTGCTGCTGACTCAGCCGGGGGCAGACCGTATTTCCCAGCCCCATCCGCCTGGTTCGGTTGAGCATATTATCGTGACCCAGGGGCGGGCGATGGTCGGTCTGATCGACGCGGCGGAAGAACTCGGCCCGGGAGATTACATTTGCTACCCTGCTGACCAGCCGCATATCTTTAAGGCGCTGGAGCCCGATACGCACGCGCTGCTGGTGGCGGAACAAAACTAAAGAAGATACGGAAAATCATGTCGCTTAAAGCCATTGCCAAAGAACTGGGGCTGTCTGTTACCACCGTCAGCCGCGCCCTCAACGGATATGACGACGTTTCTGCTGAGACGCGCGCCCGCGTGGAAGCGGAGGCCCAGCGCCGTGGCTACCGACCAAATACCTTTGCCCGTCGCCTGAAGATGGGCAAAATCGACGCCGTCGGGCTGGTATTTCCGGTGCATCCTGTTCCGCTCAATAACAGCGTTTTTATGGACATGGTCGGCGAAATTAGCCACGAACTGGCGCGACATGAGATTGACCTGCTGCTCATCGCTGACGACGATCTGGTGGACAAACACAGCTATATGCGCATGGTGCAGAGCCGACGCGTGGATGCGCTGATAGTGGCGCATACGCTGGATCACGATCCGCGTCTTGAGCAGCTTCAGGCCGCCGGGTTTCCGTTCCTGGCGCTCGGCCGCAGCCAGCTCCCGCAGCCGTACGCGTGGTTCGATTTCGACAACTATGCCGGTACGTATCAGGCCACCCGCTGGCTGATCGAGAAAGGCCATCAGCGCATTGCGCTGCTGGGCGAAAGCAACAACCAGGCATTCATCACCCAGCGCCGCCAGGGCTACCTGGACGCGCTGCGGGAAGCCGGACTTTCCAGCGAATGGCTGCGCGCCATGCCTCCTTCGCGCCGCGTGGGTTATGCCACCACGCAAGAACTTCTCTCCCTGCCGCAGCCGCCCACGGCCATCATTACCGACTGCAACACCCACGGCGACGGCGCAGCGATGGCCCTGGCGCAGATGGGACGCTTAACCGGTGAAAATGCCGTCTCGCTGGTGGTCTATGACGGCTTACCGCAGGACAGCATTGTCGATATCGACGTCGCGGCGGTGATCCAGTCTACCCGTCAGGGCGTCGGGAAACAGATTGCCGATATGGTGCGCCAGTTGATTAACGGCGACGACATTGACACTCTTCAGGTGCTCTGGCAGCCAGAATTCTCCCCAGGCCAGACGGCCTAATCACACGAAAAATTCCAAACCCGATCACAGATCCGAAACGTTTTGGTTTGTATCCGAAACGTTTCGGATCAAAACTCAGGACATCCCGATGACAGGAGATGTCCGATGCAAGATGCCATTTTTCGACTTGAAAGCAATACGGTTGACGTGGTGCTAAAAACTCACCCGTTCGCCGAAATTCTCTACTGGGGGCCGCACCTTCAGCACTTCTCGCCGCAGGATGTCCTGAGTATTGCGCGCCCGGTTGCTAACGGCAGGCTGGACGTCGACTCCCCCGTCACGCTGATGGCAGAGCTGGGGCATGGGCTGTTTGGCTCGCCGGGCATCGAGGGGCATCGCCAGGGGCTGGACGGATCGCCGGTATTTAAAACCACGCAGGTGCAGCAGGCGTTAAACGCCCTGACAATCACTGCTGAAGACGAGCATGCAGGCTTGCGCCTGACCAGTGAAATAACGCTGGATGCCAGCGGCGTACTGGTGGTGCGCCATGGGTTAACCAACCTGAAAACGCTGGCGTGGCAGGTGGATCGCTTTGCCGTGACGCTGCCGGTGGCCGAACGCGCGCAGGAGGTGATGGCCTTCCACGGACGATGGATCAGGGAGTTTCAGCCGCACCGCGTTACGCTTGAGCACGACAGCTTCGTGATTGAAAACCGCCGGGGTAAAACCTCCCACGAACATTTCCCGGCACTGATTTCAGGTACGCCGTCATTCAGTGAAATGCACGGCCACGTCTGGGGTGTGCATCTGGGCTGGAGCGGCAACCACCGCCTGCGCGCAGAGGCGAAAACCGATGGCCGCCGCTATATGCAGGCCGAAGCGCTCTACCTGCCGGGTGAAATGGCGATTGAAGAGGGGGAAACGCTCTGGACGCCGCGCCTGTATGCCAGCCACTCCCCGCACGGGCTGAACGGCATGAGCCAGCAGTTCCACCGCTACCTGCGCGATAACGTTATCCGCTTCCCGGAAGATAAACCGCGCCCGGTGCATCTCAACACCTGGGAGGGGATCTACTTCGACCACGATCCGGACTACATCATGCGCATGGCCGACGAGGCCGCAGCGCTGGGCGTGGAGCGCTTTATCATTGACGACGGCTGGTTCAAAGGCCGCAACGACGACCACGCCGCGCTGGGCGACTGGTATCTGGACGAGAAAAAATACCCGAACGGCCTTAAGCCGGTAATCGATCACGTTAAACAGCTCGGCATGGAGTTTGGTATCTGGGTTGAGCCGGAGATGATTAACCCGGATTCCGATCTGTACCGCGCGCACCCTGACTGGGTGCTGGCGCTGCCGGGCTACGCTCAGGCGACCGGGCGACATCAGCTGGTGCTCAATCTTAATATTCCGCAGGCCTTTGATTATCTGGTCGAGCGCATGAGTTGGCTGCTGGGCGAACACGCGGTCGACTACGTGAAATGGGACATGAACCGCGAGCTGGTGCAGCCAGGGCACAAGGGCAAAGCCGCCGCCGATGCCCAGACGCGCCAGTTTTATCGCCTGCTGGACGTGCTGGGCGAGCGTTTCCCGCACATTGAGTTTGAATCCTGCTCCTCCGGCGGCGGGCGAATCGATTATGAAGTGCTGACCCGCTGCCACCGCTTCTGGGCGTCCGACAATAACGACGCGCTGGAGCGCAACACTATCCAGCGCGGCATGAGCTACTTCTTCCCGCCGGAGGTGATGGGGGCGCATATCGGTCATCATAAGTGTCACGCTACCTTCCGCCAGCACAGCATTCAGTTCCGCGGGCTGACGGCGCTGTTTGGTCACATGGGGCTGGAGCTGGATCCGCTCACCGTCGACGCGCAGGAGCGTGAAGGCTATCGACATTACGCCGCGCTGTATAAGCGGTGGCGCGAGGTCATTCATCACGGCACCCAGTGGCGCGTGGATATGCCGGACGCCACCACCCTGGCGCAGGGTATAGTGAGCGAAGACAAGACGCAGGGGCTGTTTTTGGTCAGCCAGCTCGCGATGCCGGATTACACCCTGATGATGCCGCTGCGCATGCCGGGGTTAGACGCCAGCGCGCAGTACCGCATCACGCTGCTCGATCACCCGAACATTCAGATTACGGGCGAGGGCGGGCACACCATGCGCAAGCTGCCGGCGTGGATGGACGCGCCGCAAACGGTAAGCGGTGAATGGCTGATGCAGGCGGGTATTGCGCTGCCGATTCTGGATCCGGAAACCACCATTCTGATTGGTGTGGAACGCGTGTAAGGGTGACGGGCCGGGCAACCGGCCCTCCGTTGAGGATAAAAATAATGAACACAACAACCTGTACCCACAAAGACAACCCTAACTTCTGGATCTTCGGGCTGTTCTTCTTTCTCTACTTCTTCATCATGGCCACCTGTTTTCCGTTCCTGCCGATCTGGCTGTCGGACATCATCGGCCTGAACAAAACCCATACGGGGATTGTTTTCTCCTGCATCTCGCTGTCGGCCATTGCCTTCCAGCCGGTGCTGGGGGTCATTTCGGACAAGCTGGGGCTGAAAAAACATTTGCTTTGGATCATTTCGGTGCTGCTGTTCCTGTTCGCGCCGTTCTTCCTGTACGTCTTCGCCCCGCTGCTGAAAACCAATATCTGGCTGGGGGCGCTGAGCGGTGGGTTGTATATCGGCTTTGTCTTCTCAGCGGGTTCGGGGGCGATTGAGGCCTACATTGAACGCGTGAGCCGCAACAGCTTTTTTGAGTACGGCAAGGCGCGCATGTTCGGCTGTCTCGGCTGGGGGCTGTGCGCCTCAACGGGCGGCATCCTGTTCGGCATCGATCCGTCGTATGTTTTCTGGATGGGATCGGCGGCGGCGCTGTTGCTGATGCTGCTGCTGGTGGTCGCGAAACCGAAGCCCAACCAGACGGCGCAGGTCATGAACGCCCTGGGCGCGAACCAGCGGCAGATCACTGCTAAAACCGTGTTCAACCTGTTCCGCCAGCGCAGAATGTGGATGTTCATCCTGTACGTGATTGGCGTGGCCTGCGTATATGACGTCTTCGACCAGCAGTTTGCTACCTTCTTCAAAACCTTCTTCGCCACGCCGCAGGAGGGGACCCGCGCCTTTGGTTTCGCCACCACAGCGGGGGAAATCTGTAACGCGATCATCATGTTCTGCTCGCCGTGGATCATTAACCGCATCGGTGCGAAAAACACGCTGCTGATTGCCGGGGTGATCATGGCGACGCGCATTATCGGATCGTCGTTTGCCACCACCGCCGTGGAGGTGATTGCCCTGAAGATGCTGCACGCGCTGGAAGTCCCGTTCCTGCTGGTGGGGGCATTCAAGTACATCACCGGGGTGTTTGATACGCGCCTGTCGGCCACCATCTACCTGATTGGCTTCCAGTTTGCCAAACAGTCGGCGGCGATCTTCCTCTCCGCCTTTGCCGGAAATATGTATGACCGGGTCGGCTTCCAGGAGACGTATCTGATACTGGGCTGTTTCGTGCTGGCGATCACGGTGGTGTCGGCGTTTACGCTGAGTGGCAGGCGGGAGATTGCTGCTACCGCTGGGGCAGCAGCGTTAACACATCAGTCCAGGTAAAACACCTCGTTCAGCGCCGCACTCACCGGGCTGTTGTCAGGGTTAGACGGCATAACGTCAGCCATATGTTTCCACCAGCGCTGGCAGACGTCGGTATTCGCTACCGCGTTCCAGCGCTCCTCCGATTCAATCTCCACGGTTGCAAACAGCAGGTTGCGGGCTTTGTCGAGGTAAATGGCGTAGTGGTGCGCACCGTGGGCTTTCAGTACCGCCTCCAGCTCAGGCCAGATCGGGTTGTGGCGACGTGCGTACTCCTCGTGCGCGTCCGGGTTTACCTGCATCACAAACGCTTTGCGGATCATAAAGCCTCCAGGTACAGCTCGCGGACCTCATCGCGGCTGGCGGTGCGCGGGTTACACGGCGCGCACGGGTCGGCGAGAGCTTTATCCAGCCAGCCTTCAATATCGGCTTTGGTCACGCCGAGCTGGCTAAATCCGGACGGAATGCCGACCCGGGCGCTCAGGTCGCGAATCGCCTGAATGGCTGACATGCTGGCCGCTTCATCGCTCATGCCGCGCGTGTCAACGCCCATCGCCTGCGCCACGCGGGCAAATCGGGCAACCGCGTTCGGGCGGTTAAAGTTTTCGATGATCGGCAGCAGAATGGCGTTGCACACGCCGTGCGGCAGGTTGTGCGTCGCGCCCGGCTGGTGCGCCAGGGCATGCACCAGCCCCAGACCGGCGCTGTTAAACGCCATGCCCGCCAGATACTGACCAAAGGCCATCTGCTCGCGCGCTTCCAGGTTGTGACCGTCGTCGACCGCTTTCGGCAGCCAGAGGTTGATCAGGCGAATCGCCTCCAGCGCGTTGGCATCGGTCAGCGGGTGCGCGCCGACGGACACGTAAGCTTCAATGGCGTGGGTCAAGGCATCCATGCCGGTTGCGGCGGTCACGGAGGCCGGAATTTCAAGCATCACGCTGGCATCGTCCACGGCGATATCCGGGATGATGTTCGGGTCGATAATCACCTCTTTCACCTGTCGTGCGGCGTCAATGATCACCGCGTTGCTGGTCATCTCCGCTGCCGTGCCTGCGGTGGTGTTGATCGCCACCAGCGGCACGCCCGCGTTTTTCACCTTGCCGACGCCAGAGTAATCGGTTGACGGACCGGGGTTGGCGGTGAGGATTTTGATTGCCTTGGCGGTATCAATCGGGCTGCCGCCGCCAAAGGCAATCAGGTAATCACACTCCGCATCCTGATATGCCGCATAGCCTTTTTGCACCAGCGCTTCCGTCGGATTCGGGAATACCTCATCGAACAGGTGATACGACATCTGATGGGCGTCGAGCGCGGAAAACAAACTGTCGAGCAGGCCCAGCTTCACCAGCTGACCGTCGGTGACAATCAGCGCTTTTCCCCACTGTTTGTTTGCCACCAGATTGACCATATCGCCGATCGCGCCCGCGCCGTGCAGGCTGATTTTGGGGAGTGCCAACATAAAGCTCATGATAATTCTCCTTAATTACTGTGAATTTTATGCCCGGCGGCGCTGCGCTTGCGCGGGCCTACGGTTAAGCAGGCCGGGTAAACGCAGTGCCACCCGGCTATGAGATCCGTCTTCGCTGCATAATCCGGCGGGTAATAATCGGCAGCGAAATCACCACGATCAGCATCGCGCCGATAATCACCGACATCACAATGCCGGGCACGTTGAGCAGGCTCAGGCCGAAGGTCACCAGCCCCATCAGGAAGGCGGCGATAATCACGCCCACCATGCTGCCGGACCCACCGAGAATATTGACGCCGCCGAGCACCGCCATCGTCACCACCGCCAGCTCCCAGCCCATCGCGATGGTCGGACGGGTGCTGCCCAGACGCGAGGTGAGCAGCACCGACGCCAGGCCGGACATCAGCCCCACCAGCGCGAAGAGGATCAGGTTGTGGCGCTTCACGTTGATGCCGGAGTACCACGCGCCGGTCGGGTTGTTGCCGATGGCGTAGGTGCGGCGGCCAAAGTTGGTACGGTGCAGCACAAAGGCAAACAGAGCGGCCAGGACGATAAACAGCGCGAACTCAAACGACAACGCGCCCCAGACGTAGCCCTGGCCGAACCAGGCAAAGCTCTCCGGGTAGCTGTTCAGCGCCTGGTCCCCGAGCAGGATGTAGGTGATCCCGCGGTACAGGCTCATGGTGCCGATGGTGATGACGATGGACGACAGGTTAAAGCGCGTCACCAGAATGCCGTTGAACAACCCGCACAGTAGCCCGACGCCTAATCCCACGCACACCAGCAGTGGCGTATCGACGCCCGCCGCCGCGCAAAAGCCCATCACCGTGGAGCTGAGCGCGATGGTGGAGGCCACCGACAGGTCAATTTCCCGGGCGATAATCAGCATCGCCATCGGCAACACAATGATCGCTTTTTCCGTGAAGTTGAACGTCGCGTCGGAGAGGTTCCAGATATTGAGGAAGTAGGGCGAGGCGAGCGCGTTCACCACAAACACCGCCAGCGTCACCGCCAGCAGGAAGCCCTCCCAGCACAGCAGACGCTGGAAGATGCCCGGCGCAGAAGTGGGTTTGAACTCTTCAGATGTCATCATTTTACTCATGGTTTCACCGCCAGTTTCTGACGTGCCAGCGCCGCGTCGCGCAGGATCAGCCTGCCTTTGCGTTTGTTGCCGCGCTCGTTCAGCAGCACAGCGATGACAATGACCGAGCCGGAAATCGCCATCTGCCAGAACGGGGAGACGCCGATCACCGGCAGGGCGTTGTTGATGACGCCAAGGAACAGCGCCCCGAACAGACAGCCGAGCACGCGGCCGGTGCCGCCCATGGTGCTGATCCCGCCAATCACGCAGGCTGCCACCACCTGCAATTCAAAACCGTTAGCGACGTCAACATACGCAACGGCAAAGCGCGATATCCACAGGTAGCCGCAGAACCCGGCCAGCAGACCGGAAAGGCAGAAGCTGATGAACTGCATTTTCCCGGCGTTGATCCCGGTGTAGTACGCTGCCGTGGCGTTCCCGCCTGCGGTGTAGAGCGCCCGTCCGGTGCGGCTGTAGCGCAGGAAGTAGCCCACCAGCAGCAGTACGGCGATGGCGCACCAGCTCAGCACCGGCAGGCCCAGCACTGACGCACGCGGCAGGCCGAGGAAGTCTGCACCCATCTGGTTGGAGTTCACCCAGCCGCCGCCGGAGAGCAAAAAGATCATTCCGCGGTAGATGCTCATGGTGCCGAGTGTTACCACAATCGCCGGAATGCCCAGCTTCCACACAAGCAGGCCGTTTATCGCGCCCATCAGTAGCCCAAGCGCGCTGGCGAGGATCAGCAGCGCCCAGACGGGCACGTCCGGGTAATGGAAGTTAATCAGGGCGACAATCATCCCGGTCAGGGCCAGATTGGCCGCCATCGACAGGTCGATGCCTTTAGTGAGCAGCACCAGCATCTGCCCGAGCGCGAGGACGATCAGAATGGCGGTGTCGTTAAACATCTCCACCAGGTTGCCCGGCGCGATAAACGATGGCACGCGGCTGCCAATGGCGACGATCATCAGGATAATCACCGCGCCCAGCAGGGCTTCGCGGTGTTTTAAGAGTGAGCTAAGCATTTATGCCGCCTCCTGTTTTGCACCGCTGGCGGCGCTGACGATGGTTTCCGCCGTCGCGTCTCCCGCCTGGTATTCGGCCACCATCAGCCCCTCGTGCATGACGATAATGCGATCCGCCATGCCCATCACTTCCGGTAGTTCGGACGAGACCATAATCACCGCCAGCCCCTGACTGACCAGCTCGGACATAAACTGATGAACGGCTGCCTTTGAGCCGATATCGATGCCTTTTGTTGGCTCATCGAGGATGATCACGTCAGGGTGCGTCGCCAGCCATTTGCCGATCACCACCTTTTGCTGGTTGCCGCCAGAGAGGGTCTCCACCGCCTGCTTCCAGCTGAAGGCTTTCACTTGCAGGCGTTTGGCGTACTCGTTCGCCAGTTTCCATTCACGGTCGTCATGCAGCACGCCGTTCGGATTGAGCGTGCTAAGCTGAGGCAGGCTGATGTTCTGGGCAATCGGCAGGGCGATAATCGCCCCCTGTTTCTGCCTTTCTTCCGGCACGCAGACAATACCGGCTTTGATCGCATCCGCAGGCTGGCGGAAGCGCCGGGGCTGTCCGTTGAGGATAATTTCCCCGGACGATGGCCGCGTGACGCCGGAAAGCGCCTGCATCAATTCGGTACGCCCGGCACCCACCAGCCCGTAAAAGCCGAGGATTTCCCCTTTACGCAGGGAGAACGAGATATGCGCAAACTCGGTCGGATGGCAGAGGTTTTTCACCTCCAGCACCGTCTCGCCTTTTTCGCAGTCGATTTTCGGGAAGGTTTGGGTAATGGCGCGCCCGACCATCATCGACACCATCCGCTCCTCGGTGATCTCATTTATTGCCCCTGCACCGACGAACACGCCGTCGCGCAAAATGGTGTAGTGATCGGCCAGCTCAAAAATCTCGTCGAACTTGTGGGAGATAAACAGGATGGCTTTTCCCTCCTGCTTTAAGCGCTCCACAATCTGGTAAAACTCGAGGATTTCATGCTGCGACAACGCCGCCGTGGGTTCGTCGAGGATCACCACCTGCGCCTCAAACGACAGCGCGCGGGCAATCGCCACCATGTGACGCTGGGCGATGCTTAGGGTTTTCAGCGTTGCGCGCGGGTCGATTTGCACCTCAAGGCGGGCGAGAATAGCCTGCGCCCGGCGGTGCATTTCCGGCCAGTCGAGCTTTTTCAGGAAGCCTTTGTGAAGGTACTGACCAACAAAGATATTTTCGGTGACCGAGAGTTCATCAAACAGGACGGTTTCCTGGTGTATGGCGGTGATACCCATTTTATGCGCCGACTCCGGCGTTGGAAGGTGAACGGGGATCGCCTTGTAGAGAATTTCGCCCTCGTCGGGCTGGTATATGCCGGTCATCACTTTGACCAGCGTCGACTTGCCCGCGCCGTTTTCGCCGATAAGCGCCGTCACTTTGCCGGGCCACAGCGCAAGCTGCACGTTCTCAAGAGCACGTACGCCGGGGAACACCTTGGTGATGCCAGAAAGCTGTAGCAATGGGGTCATGATAGTTCTCCGTTTGGTTCACCCTCACCCCGACCCTCTCCCTTTGGGAGAGGGCTAGGGTGAGGGGGGAAAGGATCAAAAGATTTTCGAGAACTTATCAATATTGCTGGCATCGTAGACGAACGGCTCGGCCATCGCGCCGTTGCCGTCCGCATCCAGCTTCACTTTGCCCAGTTTGCCCATGCTGGCCTCACCTTTCGTGGCCGTGCCTTTCACCAGATCGTCCGCTAAGTAAGTCGCGGCATAGCCCAGGTCAATCGGGTTCCAGATGGCAAAGCTCTTGCTCGCGCCGGATTTCACCGCGCCCGCCATCTCAGACGGCAGGCCTAAACCGGTGACGTACACTTTGCCAATCTTGCCCTGGTCCTTCACCGCCTGCGCGGCAGCCACAATGCCCACGGACGACGGCGAGACGATGACTTTCAGCTCCGGGTAGGTTTTCAGCAGGCCGACCGCTTCGCGATAGCTTTTGTCAGAGAGATCGTCTCCGTAGGCCACGGTCACCAGATTGACGGACGGGTACTTCGGCAGCACCTTTTTCATCTCCGCAATCCAGGTGTTCTGGTTGGTGGAGGTTGGCGTGGCGCTCAGCACCGCTACTTCGCCCTTCTCCACGTTCAGCGCTTTCAGGGCATCGGCGGCGAGCTTGACGTTGGTTTCGCCAATCAGGGCGTTATTGGACGGGTTGAGATGGATCTGACGCCCGGCTTTCGCCACCCCGGAATCCCACGACACAACCTTAATGCCGCGCTGCATCGCTTTTTTCAGCACCGGCACGACGGCGTCCGGATCGTTCGCGGAAATTGCGATCGCATCCACGCCCTGGGCGATCAGCCCGTTCAGCACCTCGATCTGCGCTTCCGCCGTGGTGGTGGTCGGGCCGGTATAAATCACTTTTACATCGCCTAACTCTTTGGCCGCCTCCTGCGCGCCGACGTTCGCTGCCTCGAAGAATCCATTCCCTAAGGACTTCGCCACCAGGGCGATTTTCACTTCTGCTAAAGCGGAACCGGACAACGCCAGAGCGGCAACGGTGAGGATCAAGCTTGCTTTTATTTTCATTGCTTTTACTCCACTGACTTGAGTTAGTTGTAGGGATTGCAGGTGGTTTTCGCCCCGTCTCGGTGAGCGGGGCGCGATGTTGTTATTGGTACAGATCTAACGCCGACTGCATCGGGGTGACGCCAAAGCGTTTGCCCAGGGCAATCAGCTCTTCCCGGGTGATGGTCTGCTTCATGCTGCCCATGGAATAGACCTTCACCAGCACCTCCGCGGATTTCTCGGCGGTGTCGATCAGGCCGAAGGTTTCATCCAGTGTCGGGCCGCTGCCGAAGACGCCGTGGAACGGCCACAGCACCAGTGAGTGCTTCTGCATGTCCGTCGCGGTCGCCTGGCCGATTTCGTCGGTACCCGGCACCATCCACGGCAGAATGCCGACGCCGTCCGGGAACACCACCAGACACTCGGTGCTGCCTTCCCACAGTTTGCGGGTGAAGAAATCAGAATTATTTTCCAGCACGTAGGTCAGGGCGATCAGGTTGGTGGCGTGGCAGTGCATGATTACGCGGTCCTTGCCATTGGTCGCCTTAATGCGCTCGCAGTGGGAGAGGAAGTGCGCCGGCAGTTCGGATGTCGGTACCGCGTCGTCCGTCAGTCCCCAGAGAATGTGGTAACCCGCGCCGTCGCTGTCCACCTTCACCACGCCGAGGTTGGCTTCCGGGTCCAGCTGTACGTTGCGGAAAAACTTCCCGGAACCGGTGACGATAAACGGCGTGTTGGCGAGCAGCGGCATCGGCTGGCTCAGGGCGATATAGCGCGGCTTCTGGTGGAAATCGGAGGCAAATGGCTCGATATCCGCGTCGTCCAGGCGTAGCGTCAGGTTGCCGCCGTTGCGCTCATCCCAGCCCTTGAGCCAGGCGTCAGAGGTGGCTTTGATCATGCCCTGGACGAACCAGGAAGTGGTGATGGTCTGCATACTGTAGTTCCTTTGAAAATGCCGGGTGGCGTTACGCTTACCCGGCCTGGTCTTATCTGTAGGCCCGGCAAGCAACGCGCCGCCGGGCGATGTTTTTTACTGACGAGCGGCAAGAACCTCTTTCTCATACGCCCGCACGTTATCCAGCCACTGGCTGCCCGCAGGTGCATCGTGACGCTGGCAGTACATCTCCCACACCGCCTGCCACGGCAGGGATTTCTGCTCTTCCAGCAGCGCCAGGCGCGCGGTGTAGTCGCCGTTTTCTTCCAGCTGTTTCAGGGCGGCGACAGGCTCCAGCAGCGCGCGCAGCAGGGCTTTCTTCATGTTACGGGTGCCGATAACCCACGCCGCGATGCGGTTGATGGAGGCGTCGAAGAAGTCGAGGCCGATATGTACGCGGTCAAAGAGGTTGTGGCGGATGATTTCGCTGGCAATGGCCTGGGTTTCGTCATCCAGCAGCACCACGTGGTCGCTGTCCCAGCGCACCGGGCGGCTGACGTGCAGCAGCAGGCGCGGCACGTAGAGCATGGCGGCGGAGATCTTGTCGGAGATGACTTCCGTTGGGTGGAAGTGGCCAGCATCCAGGCACAGCGCGGTCTGGCGGCTGGTGGCATAACCCATGTAGAACTCGTTTGAGCCCACGGTGTAGCTCTCTGCGCCAATGCCGAACAGCTTGCTCTCGACGGCGTCGATGTGGTGCGCCGGGTCCAGCTTCTCGCTGATGGCTTCATCCAGCGCGGCCAGCAGGCGCTGACGCGGGGCCAGTCGGTCTACGGTGATGTCCTTCATGCCGTCCGGGATCCAGATATTCATTACCGATGGCGTGCCAAGCTGCTCGCCAAAATAAGCCGAGACGCGGCGGCTGGCTTTGACATGGTCGATCCAGAACTGGCGGATTTCATCGTTGGCATGCGCAAGGGTAAACCCGTCCGCGCTCAGCGGGTGCGAGAAGCAGGACGGGTTAAAATCCAGACCCAGCCGGTTGGCTTTCGCCCACGCCACCCAGTTCGTAAAGTGTTCCGGTTTGATTTCGTTACGCGCGACCGGCTCATCGGATTCGAGATAAATGGCGTGCAGGTTCAGGCGCTTTGGCCCGGGGATCAGGCTCAGCGCCAGCTCCAGATCCGCACGCAGTTCGGTGGCGTTGCGCGCTTTGCCAGGATAGTTACCCGTGGCCTGAATACCCCCCGTCAGGGAACCGCCCGGGTTCTCGAAACCGGCGACATCATCACCCTGCCAGCAGTGCATGGAGACGGGCAGACGATCGAGCTGGCGCAGCGCCTCTTCGACATCCACGCCGACGGCGGCGAAACGCTGTTTAGCCAGGTCCCAGGCTTGTTCAAGTTGAGTGGTCATGCGCAAAGCTCCTTAGTCAGTCGTTTTTGCTGAAACTGCGCCCGGTAGCGGGCAATTTCATGGCAGGGATGGGGGGTGAAGGTGGTCAGGCTGTTATTCGCCGTCACCACCGAACGGAAATCGTCGACGTTGGACAGTTCGTCCAGGGTCATCAGCTGAATGCCGATATTGCCGAGCGTGGAGGCTTCAATCGGACCTGCCACCACGGTAATGCCGCATGCATCCGCGCAGAGCTGGTTCAGCAGCTGGTTCTGGCAGCCGCCGCCCACGATATGCAGTTGTGTGAACGGTTTGCCGCGAAGGTCAGCCAGCTCGCTCAGGATGTCGGCATAGAGCAGGGCGAGACTGTCAAAAATGCAGCGCGCCAGCTCGGCGGGGCGGGAAGGTACCGGCTGCCCCGCTTCAAAACAGGCGGCCTGGATTTCGGCGCTCATGTGCGCCGGGTTGATAAAGCGGTCGTCGTTCGGGTTAATCAGGAAGGTGCAGGCCTTCAGCGTTTCGGTTTCCGCGATAAGCGCGGGCAGGTCGGTGATGTTCTGCTCTTTCAGCACCCGCTGGAGCAGCCACAGGCCCATGATGTTCTTCAGCACCCGGTAGCGCCCTTCGGCACCGCCTTCGTTGGTGATGTTCGCGGCCAGCGCGGCATCGCTGGTGTAGGGCGTTTTGCTCTCAAAGCCCATCAGCGACCAGGTGCCGGATGAGAGGTAGGCCGCATCTTTGCCGGCGAGCGGCGAGGCAATGACCGCGCTCGCGGTGTCGTGGCTGGCGACGGCGACAACGGGGATTTTATTCCCTTGCGGGCAAAGCCAGTGGCCGATCACATTGCCCGGATGGGTTGGCGCGCCAAACCAGGACGGCGAGGCGCCCGTCCAGGCCAGCAGATGTTCATCCCAGTTATCGGTGTTGATGTTGACCAGCTGCGTGGTGGTGGCGTTGGTGTATTCCCAGTTCATGTTGCCGGTCAGACGGTAGCTTAAGTAGTCCGGGATCAGCAGCGCATGCGCCACCTTTTCGACCAGCTCTGGCTGTTGCTCAACCAGCGCGCGCAGCTGATACAGCGTGTTAAACGGCAGAAACTGAATGCCGCTGCGACCATAGATGTTCTCCTTGCCAAGCTGGGCGATGGCGTGCGCCATTAGCCCATCGGTGCGGCTGTCGCGGTAGGAGACGGGCAGGCCGACGCGTTCGCCGTGACGGTCCAGCAGTAGGTAATCCACACCCCAGGTATCAATGCCGATACTGTCGATGCGAATACCGTCTTCGCAGACGTTGTGAAGTCCGGTGCGGATCTCTGCTTCCAGGGCGTCGATATCCCAGGTAACAAAACCGTCCTGTTTTTGCAGACAATTGGCGAAACGGTGCATTTCGCGAAGCGTAAGGGTGTGCAGGTCGCAGTCCCAGGTGGCGAGCATTACACGGCCGCTGGATGCGCCTAAATCGACAGCCACACAATGGCGAAAAGTCATGGTCGGGTCCTTTCTTAAGTCATTAGCGAGGAGTGTAAGAAAGGGAAGAAATAGCCACCTTCTCGCCACTGACAGCCCAAATCTCGCGCTGGCAAGAAAGCAAAGATGAACGTGAGGGAGTTCACAGTTTCCAGTAATGGCGGGGTTTGCAGGCAGTGTGACGCTGACCGCATTTCCCGATCTTTCCGCCTGTTTCTTGAAAAACCGACAGCTTTTGCGCGGTTTGCTGTCAAAAATTTAAGGTGAGCGTGAAAGGCCTTAATTACTATTTTGAGAACTTTTCTCATTGGTGGGGGCCGTTATGACCGTACTGCACAGCGTCGATTTTTTTCCTACGGGGGCTTCGCCGGTCGCGATTGAGCCACGGCTGCCTCAGGCTGCGTTCCCGGAGCATCATCATGATTTTCATGAAATTGTGATTGTTGAGCACGGAACGGGCATCCACGTGTTTAACGGTCAGCCGTATACCATCAGCGGCGGTACGGTGTGCTTCGTGCGCGATCACGACAGGCACCTGTATGAACATACCGACAACCTGTGCCTGACCAATGTGCTCTATCGTTCTCCGGATGCGTTCCAGTTTCTTTCCGGGCTGAATCAGCTGTTGCCGCAGGAGAAGGACGGCCATTATCCGTCGCACTGGCGGGTGAATCAGTCCACGTTGCAGCAGGTGCGTCAGCTGGTGAGCCAGATGGAGCAGAGCGAGGATGGACAGGAGACGCACGCCATTGCTACCCGCGAGCTGCTGTTTATGCAGCTGCTGGTGCTGCTGCGGCGCAGCAGCCTGGTGGAAGGGCTGGAAAATAACGACGCGCGCCTGAATCAGCTGATGGCATGGCTGGAAGATCATTTCGCCGAAGATGTCTGCTGGGAAACGCTGGCGGATGACTTTTCGCTCTCGCTGCGCACGCTGCATCGTCAGCTCAAGCAGCATACCGGCCTGACGCCGCAGCGTTACCTTAACCGTCTGCGCCTGATCAAAGCGCGTCACCTTTTACGTCATACCGACGAAAGCGTCACCGATATCGCCTATCGCTGCGGTTTCGGCGACAGTAACCACTTTTCGACGCTGTTTCGCCGGGAGTTTAGCTGGTCGCCGCGCGATATTCGTCAGGGGAAAGACGCGTTGCTTCAGTAACGCGAGGGCAGTCACCGTTTTTTTGCTGCAAAAAGGCTAATAATGTCCGGTTATTCGCCGTAGAGGTTGTGGTGTGGCTGCTCAGCTCATTCTTCGCAAAGATGATTTTTTTGCCTCCGCGAGTCAGGCCGTCGCGGTGGCCGACCGCTACCCGCAAAACGTCTTCGCCGAGCACACCCACGAGTTTTGCGAGCTGGTGCTGGTGTGGCGGGGCAATGGCCTGCACGTCCTCAACGACCGTCCCTACCGCATCACGCGCGGAGACCTGTTCTACATCCGCGCTGAAGACAAACACTCCTACGCCTCGGTTAACGATCTGGTGTTGCAGAACGTCATCTATTGCCCCGACAGACTTAAACTGAATGTCGACTGGGCGGGCAATATCCCCGGTTTTCATGATGCCAGAGGCGAACCGCACTGGCGCTTAAGCAGCAACGGCATGGCTCAGGTGCGCCAGACGATTTCCCAGCTGGAGCAGGAGAGCCAGAAGAGCGATCCGGTGGCAAACCAGATGTCGGAGCTGCTTTTCGCCCAGCTGGTGATGACCCTGAAGCGCCATCGTTACGCTACGGATAATCCCTCTGCCACCATGCAGGAAGCGTTGCTGGATAAGCTCATCACCCGGCTTGCGGGCAGTCTGAACAAGAGTTTCGTGCTGGAAAAATTCTGCGAGCAGGAGCAGTGCAGCGAGCGCGCGCTGCGCCAGCAGTTCCGCACCCAGACGGGGATGACGGTAAACCACTATCTGCGCCAGCTGCGCATCTGCCACGCCCAGTACCTGTTACAGCATACGGAGCTGATGGTGAGTGAAGTGGCGATGCGCTGCGGCTTTGAGGACAGTAACTACTTCTCGGTGGTGTTTAACCGTGAGGTGGGGATGACGCCGGTTCAGTGGCGTCATCGCAGTCGAAAGGCAGCGTAATCAGTTCGCCATGCCGAGGCCGACGATATTGGCCGCAATGATAATCACCACGCAGCCCAGGCTCAGCACGCCAACCGGACGACGCCCGGCGTTGTTCCACTCTTTCAGCACCAGCCCAACCAGCCCGCCGCACAGCACGTAGAAGCTCATGTGCAGCATCCAGCTCATGTAGTCATACTGCGCCGGAATACTGGCGTGACCCCAGGCGTAGAAGAAGAATTGCAGATACCACATCAGGCCGCCAAGGGCGGAGAGCAGGACGTTGGTGACGATCAGCGGTTTTGCCAGCGAGAAGTCGGCTTTTACCGACAGGTTGTTCACTTTTGCCAGACGAATAAAGCAGAAGCCGAGGTTTACCAGCGCGCCGCCGCCCATGATCACCACGTAGCTTGGCAGGGCAACGTACAGCGGATCGACGCCCAGCGCCGCAGCGGCGTCGTGCATCGGTTTGGCGGCATTCATGGCGAACGACATGCCCGCCGAGAAGATGCCGCACATCACCGCCAGCAGCAGCCCTTTCTTCAGGTTGAACTCTTCGGCTTTGATGCCCATCTTGCGTTCTTTCAGCTGGCCCGCGCGGGTGACGATGCCCACGCCGATCACCGCCACCAGCACGCCCAGCAGGGTCATTCGCCCTCCCTGGGTGTTGATCAGCACATCGAAGTTGCCGTTGAGGATTGGCGTCATCAGGGTGCCAACAATCAACGTTATGCCAATCGCGATGCCAATCCCCATCGACATGCCGAGGTAGCGCATGGTGAGGCCGTAGTTGATATTACCGATGCCCCACATCGCGCCGAACAGGAATATCGGCAGCAGGGTGGAGGCGTTGAAGGAGGAGAAGTAGCCCCAGAAATCGGGCAGCAGCATGGCGCTGATTGTCCACGGCAAAATCAGCCAGGACACGGTACCGCCAACGGACCACATGGTTTCCCATGACCAGCCTTTCACCTTTTTAAACGGGGCATAGAAACAGGCTGCACTGGCCGCGCCTATCAAATGCCAGAAGATACCCATCGTAATCGCATGATTCATTTTTACATCCTCATCGTTTTTATAGCCGGAGGCTTCCCGCCGACTTGATGAGTGTAAAAATGAGGCGGTTTGGGAACCTTCAGAAGGTTGCCGCACTTTTGTTCAGGATGGCAATCAGCACGTTAAACACGTGAGCAGACTCACAATTTTGTCATTTATCAAAAACCGAATAACCTTATAAAAACTACGGCATTGATAATCATTTTCAATATCATTTAATTAACTATAATGAACCAACTGCTTACGCGGCATTAACAGCTGTGCCGCCCGACAATAATGGAGAGGATTATGAGTTATACACTGCCATCCCTGCCGTATGCCTACGACGCACTGGAACCGCATTTCGACAAGCAGACGATGGAAATCCATCACACTAAACACCACCAGACCTACGTGAACAACGCGAACGCCGCGCTGGAAAGCCTGCCTGAGTTCGCTAATCTGCCTGTTGAAGAGCTGATCACCAAGCTGGACCAGCTGCCGGCAGACAAGAAAACCGTGCTGCGCAACAACGCGGGCGGTCACGCTAACCACAGCCTGTTCTGGAAAGGCCTGAAAACCGGCACCACCCTTCAGGGCGACCTGAAAGCGGCTATCGAGCGTGACTTCGGTTCCGTTGACAACTTCAAAGCGGAATTCGAAAAAGCCGCTGCAACCCGTTTCGGCTCTGGCTGGGCGTGGCTGGTCCTGAAAGGTGACAAACTGGCGGTCGTTTCTACCGCTAACCAGGACTCCCCGCTGATGGGTGAAGCTATCTCTGGCGCATCCGGCTTCCCAATTCTGGGTCTGGACGTGTGGGAACACGCTTACTACCTGAAGTTCCAGAACCGTCGCCCTGACTACATCAAAGCCTTCTGGGATGTAGTGAACTGGGACGAAGCAGCAGCGCGTTTCGCCGCTAAAAAATAAGGTTGCATTGACGCCTGTGAGAAGCGAGTCTGATGACTCGCTTTTTTTGTATCTGAAGGAGTGGAGATGCATTACCCGGTGAATGTGTTTACAGGCAAGGTAAGGGAGTACGAAGGCAGCCGCCCGAGTGCCATCGCCAAAGTGCAGGTCGACGGTGAGCTGACGTTGACCGATCTCGGGCTTGCGGGTGACCAGCAGGCTGAAAAGAAAATCCACGGCGGGCCCGATCGCGCGCTGTGCCATTATCCCCGCGAGCACTATCAGCACTGGAAAACCGAATTTCCTGAACAGGCTGACCTCTTCGTCGCCCCCGCGTTTGGCGAAAATCTCTCAACGGAGGGGCTGACGGAGAAGAACGTCTTTATCGGCGATATTTACCGCTGGGGCGATGCTTTGATTCAGGTCACCCAGCCGCGCTCACCGTGCTTTAAGCTTAATTACCATTTCGGCATTCAGGATATGTCGGCCCAGTTGCAAAACGCGGGTAAAACCGGCTGGCTGTATCGCGTTGTGCAGGCGGGACAGGTTTCGGCGGATGCGCCGCTTGAGCTGGCTTCGCGTTTGAGTGAGGTGTCGGTGTACGAGGCCTGCGCAATTGCCTGGCATATGCCGTTTGATGACGATCAGTATCACCGTCTGCTGTCAGCGGCGGGATTATCCACCAGCTGGACCAGAACGATGCAGAAGCGGCGGATAAGCGGCAAGATCGAGAGCAGTTCGCGGAGATTATGGGGGAAATAGTTCCCGCAGAAAGTAGGCCGGGTAAGGCGAAGCCGCCACCCGGCACATACGGTTACGAACGCTTATACAGCGGCAGCCACAGCGTTAACCTGAGCCCGCCCAGCGGGCTGTCATCGGCTTTCACCCAGCCACGGTGCTGTTGCATGGCGGTTTCAACAATCGCCAGACCCAGTCCCGTACCGCCAGATTCACGGTCGCGTGCCTCGTCGGTACGGTAGAACGGACGGAAAATCTGCTCGCGGTCTTCCGGGCTGACGCCAGGACCGTCGTCGTCGACGATGACGGTGATCCCGTCTTTATCCACCGAGAACGCCACCTCAATCTTCGTGTGCGAGTAGCGCAGGGCGTTACGCACGATATTTTCCAGCGCGCTTTCCAGCGCGTTGGGGTTACCGTAGAGCGGCCACGGGCCCGGCGGGAAGTTAACGGTGAAGGATTTGCCCATCTGCTCCGCTTCAAACGCCGCGTTGTCCAGCACCTCATGCCACAGATGATTGGCTTTCACCGTTTCGCTCACCAGCGCGTTTTTCTGCTGATTGCGCGACATCACCAGCAGATCGTTTATCATGCTGTCCAGGCGATGCGCTTCCGTCTCAATACGCTCCAGCTCTTTGCTCTCACCGCTGCGGCGGCGCAGCAGGGCGGTACCCAGCTGTAAGCGCGTGAGCGGCGTCCGCAGCTCGTGGGAGATATCCGACAGCAGGCGTTGCTGCGCGGTCATCATGCGGTCAAGAGCAGAGACCATCTGGTTAAAACTGGTTCCGGCGGCCAGGAACTCCTGCGGCCCGGATTCCAGCTCCGGATGCTGCCTCAGGTTGCCCTGCGCCACTTCGTCCGCCGCATTTTTCAGCTTACGCGCCGGTTTCGCCAGGCTCCACGCCAGCCATAATAGCAGCGGGGAACTGACCAGCATCGTGACAATCAACAGCAAAAGCGGACGGTCAAACAGCAGGTTGATGAAGTCGGACTGGGAACTGCTCGCAGGGCGAATCAGGTAGAGCTGATAATTGTCTTCCCCGTCCCGAACCGAGAAAGGACCAACCATCTCTACCCGACCATATTTCTTTTTCTGTGGGTGATCGGCGTTATCCGCCTGGCCAATAAAGTTGCGGATAATCTGCATTTCATTGCGATCGGCCCCAATCACGCGACCTTCGCTGGTGACCAGTAAAAGACGTTGTCCGGGGGGCGCCCACTTGTCGATAGCGCGAAACAGCCTGCGCCACCACATTAAATCGTTCGGCGGATCGTTTGCCAGCTCCGCTTCCACGTGCTGCTCGATCATCACGCCCTGACGTTGCTCGCTGTCGAGTAGCTCCGTCATCTGGCGTGAGTCGAGTTTTGGCAACATCAAAACGAGCATTAAAACCAGTGCCAGCGTCAGCCAGAAGATGGCGAAGATGCGGGCGGTTAAGCTGCCTATCATGAAGCGGAAACCATCAGATAACCACGACCACGCAGGGTTTTGAACCAGGGATGACCGTCTTTACGCTCCGGCAGCTTACGGCGCAGGTTCGAGATATGCATGTCGATGGCGCGGTCAAACGGGGTGAGGCGTTTGCCCAGCACTTCCTGGCTTAAGTGTTCACGCGACACCACCTGGCCGAGATGCTGCGCCAGCAGATACAGCAGGGTGAACTCGGTGCCGGTTAGCTCCAGTGTTTCACCGTCGAAGCTCGCTTCCTGTCGGCCCGGGTTCAGGCTCAGGGAGTCCACTTCCAGCGTAGGTGAGCTGTTGTCGGTATTCTGCTGCTGCTCGCTCCAGTGAGAGCGGCGCAGGATCGCGCGAATACGCGCCACCAGTTCACGGTCGTTGAACGGCTTAGGTAAATAGTCATCCGCACCCAGCTCAAGGCCGAGTACGCGGTCAAGCTCGCTGCCGCGTGCGGTCAGCATAATGACGGGGGTCTGGTGTGTCTGGCGAAGCTCTTTCAACGTATCAATACCGTTTTTCTTCGGCATCATGACGTCGAGCAAAAGTAAATCGATGCTGTCGTCAAGGAGACTCAGCGCCTGCTCGCCATCATGGGCAACCAGGACGTTGAAACCTTCCATGTCGAGCAACTCCTTTAAAAGAGATGTGAGCTCTCGGTCATCATCAACTAACAGGATTTTATTCATTGTTTAAATACCTCCGAGGCAGAAATTACGACATCAAGGCTATCTAATCCATGACTTTACGTTGTTTTACACCCCCTGACGCATGTTTGCAGCCTGAATCGTAGACTGTCTCTCGTTGAATCGCGACACGAAAGATTTTGGGAGCAAGTGATGCGCAAAGTTACCGCTGCCGTCATGGCCTCAACGCTGGCCTTCAGTGCGTTTAGCCAGGCTGCTGTAGCTATCATCAGCGATAACGGTTCCTCAGCAGAGGGCACAACGCAGCACAGCAGCCAAAGCCATATGTTTGACGGCATAAGTTTAACCGAACATCAGCGTCAACAGATGCGAGATCTGATGCAGAGGGCAAGACACGACCAGCCCCCTGTTAATGTTAGCGAAATGGAGACAATGCATCGCCTTGTCACCGCAGAAAATTTTGACGAAAGCGCTGTACGCGCTCAGGCCGAAAAAATGGCGCAGGAACAGGTTGCCCGCCAGGTAGAGATGGCGAAGGTTCGCAACCAGATGTTCCACCTGCTAACGCCCGAGCAGCAAGCGGTTTTGAATACCAAACATCAGCAACGTATGAACCAGTTGCGTGAGGTTGCACGGATGCAGCGAAGCTCAGATATGACGCTTTTCAGTAGCAATAGCAGTACCCGTAGTAACCAGTAAACCCTGTTTTCCTTGCCATAGACACCATCCCTGTCTTCCCCCACATGATGTGGGGGTTTTTTTTGCCCATCGTTCCGGTTTGTTAACGCTTTATTCATCCTTTCACTCCACCACCATCCGTTATACTAGCGCCATGGCATGACAGGAGTGTTTATGAATCAATCCTATGGACGGCTGGTAAGCCGGGCCGCAATAGCCGCGACGGTGATGGCGTCGTGTTTACTGATCATTAAAATTTTCGCGTGGTGGTACACCGGATCGGTCAGTATTCTGGCGGCGCTGGTGGACTCACTGGTGGATATTGCCGCCTCGCTGACCAACCTGCTGGTGGTGCGCTACTCGCTGCAACCGGCGGATGAAGAGCATACGTTTGGCCACGGCAAAGCGGAATCGCTGGCGGCGCTGGCACAAAGCATGTTTATTTCGGGCTCTGCGCTTTTCCTGTTTTTGACCGGCATTCAGCATCTTGTTTCGCCGTCACCAATGAACGATCCGGGCGTTGGCGTGGTCGTAACGGTAGTTGCACTTATAAGCACACTTGTTCTTGTAACGTTCCAGCGCTGGGTTGTACGCAAAACACAAAGCCAGGCTGTACGGGCCGATATGCTTCATTATCAGTCTGATGTTATGATGAATGGGGCTATTCTTATTGCGCTTGGTCTGGCCTGGTATGGCTGGCATCGGGCCGATGCGTTGTTTGCGTTAGGGATAGGGATCTATATTTTATACAGCGCCTTGCGGATGGGGTATGACGCGGTACAGTCGCTTCTTGACCGTGCGCTTCCGGATGCAGAACGTGATGAAATTTATGCCATCGTGACCAACTGGCCCGGCGTCAGTGGTGCTCACGATCTTCGTACGCGGCAGTCAGGGCCGACCCGCTTTATTCAGATTCATTTGGAAATGGAAGACAACCTGCCACTGGTTCAGGCGCATATGGTCGCTGAACAGGTGGAGCAGGCGATTTTGCAGCGTTTCCCTGGGTCAGACGTCATTATTCACCAGGATCCGTGTTCTGTCGTACCCAGGGCGTTTTGAGCTTTCGTAATTCGTTGTAAAAAAGTGAGCCAGAGCAGCATTTTGTGGATAAATTACCACCATATGGCCTGACCTGAATCAATTCAGCTGGAAGGGATTGATATACTATTTGCAGTATTCGACGGTTGAACAGTTTCTTCCGGCAGCAGATTTCAATTTTGCATTCCTAAGTTCAGAGGTAGTCATGATTAAGAAAATCGGTGTGTTGACAAGCGGCGGTGATGCGCCGGGCATGAACGCGGCAATCCGTGGGGTTGTCCGTGCAGCGCTGACGGAAGGTCTGGAAGTTTTTGGTATCTATGACGGTTACCTGGGTCTGTATGAAGACCGCATGGTTCAGCTCGACCGCTACAGCGTGTCTGACATGATCAACCGTGGCGGTACTTTCCTCGGTTCTGCACGCTTCCCGGAATTCCGTGACGAACACATCCGTGAAGTGGCTATCGAAAACATGAAAAAACGGGGTCTGGATGCGCTGGTGGTTATCGGCGGCGACGGCTCCTACATGGGTGCAAAACGTCTGACTGAAATGGGCTTCCCGTGCATCGGCCTGCCTGGCACCATCGACAACGACATTAAAGGCACCGACTACACCATCGGTTACTTCACCGCGCTGGGTACCGTTGTGGAAGCGATTGACCGCCTGCGTGACACCTCTTCCTCTCACCAGCGTATTTCCATTGTTGAAGTGATGGGCCGTTACTGCGGTGACCTGACTCTGGCGGCGGCAATTGCCGGTGGCTGTGAGTTCGTGGTGGTGCCGGAAGTGGAATTCAGCCGTGAAGATCTGGTCGCTGAAATCAAAGCTGGTATCGCGAAAGGCAAAAAACATGCGATCGTTGCCATCACCGAGCACATCTGTGACGTTGACGAGCTGGCGAAGTACATCGAAACCGAAACCAAACGCGAAACCCGCGCGACCGTTCTGGGTCACATTCAGCGTGGCGGTTCCCCAGGCCCGTACGACCGTATCCTGGCGTCCCGCATGGGCGCGTACGCGATCGAGCTGCTGCTACAGGGCCACGGCGGCCGCTGCGTCGGTATCCAGAACGAGAAACTGGTTCACCATGACATCATCGACGCCATTGAAAACATGAAGCGTCCGTTCAAAGGTGACTGGCTGGACTGCGCGAAAAAACTGTACTGATTGGCTCTGTTGCCCGGTGGTGACAAGGTAAATGCAAAACGGTAACCCAAGGGTTACCGTTTTTTATGGTTGCTCCCTCTCCCGTGGGAGAGGGTTGGGGTGAGGGCATCAGGCCGCTCATTCATTTTTTTATTCCTTCACGTTATAGCCAATCTTTTTTTATTCTTTAATCATCGATTAGCTTTCTGGCACGCTGCATTCATCAAAACACTACACAAGAGAGCTGGGCGATGAATAAATGGGGCGTGGGGTTAACATTATTGCTGGCATCAACCAGCGTTCTGGCAAAGGACATTCAGTTACTGAATGTGTCGTACGATCCGACGCGTGAACTGTACGACCAGTACAACAAAGCTTTCGCGGCGCACTGGAAACAGGAAACCGGCGATAACGTGGTGGTTCGCCAGTCTCACGGCGGTTCCGGTAAGCAGGCGACATCGGTGATCAACGGTATCGAAGCCGACGTGGTGACCCTGGCGCTGGCTTATGACGTGGATGCGATCGCGGAGCGTGGCCGTATCGACAAAAACTGGATCAAGCGCCTGCCGGACAACTCTGCGCCATACACCTCGACCATCGTCTTCCTGGTGCGCAAAGGCAACCCGAAACAGATTAAAGACTGGAACGACCTGATTAAGCCTGGCGTGTCTGTCATTACCCCGAACCCGAAAAGTTCCGGCGGCGCACGCTGGAACTACCTGGCGGCCTGGGGCTACGCGCTGCACCACAACAACGGCGATCAGGCCAAAGCACAGGACTTCGTCAAAGCACTGTTTAAAAACGTCGAAGTGCTGGACTCCGGCGCGCGCGGCGCAACCAACACCTTCGTCGAGCGCGGCATCGGCGACGTGCTGATCGCCTGGGAAAACGAAGCCCTGCTGGCGACCAACGAGCTGGGTAAAGACAAGTTCGAGATCGTCACCCCGAGCGAATCCATCCTCGCTGAGCCGACCGTCTCCGTCGTCGATAAGGTTGTTGATAAGAAGGGCACCAAAGCGGTGGCGGAAGCCTACCTGAAGTACCTCTACTCACCGGAAGGGCAGGAAATTGCGGCGAAAAACTTCTACCGCCCACGCGATGAGGCCGTCGCGAAGAAATACGAAAACGCCTTCCCGAAACTGAAGCTGTTTACTATCGATGATGTTTTTGGCGGCTGGACCAAAGCGCAGAAAGAGCACTTCTCTAACGGCGGCACCTTCGACCAGATCAGCAAGCGCTAAGCGTTTTACAAAGAACGACACGGTAACCCGGTGTGAGAAATCCGCCGGGTTTTTTATTTGGTAATCATTTTGCGTTACTCTTTTGCCTCTATTGAAAACAGGGAACGCGTTGTGAAAAAAATTATCTTACTGATTCTGATCGTTATCGCCCTTGCCGCAGGCGGCGTGTACTGGATGAAAGCGGGTAATCCGAATGCGTTGCGTCATATCGTTCTCGACCAGTGTGTGCCCAACCAGCTGCATAACCGTAACCCGGCACCGTGCGCGCAGGTGAAGCCAGATGCGGGCTACGTGGTGTTCAAAGACCGCAACGGACCGTTGCAATACCTGCTGATGCCCACGTACCGTATCAACGGCACTGAAAGCCCGCTGCTGACAGAGCCGCAGACACCGAATTTCTTCTGGCTGGCATGGCAGTCTCGTCATTTTATGAGCATGAAACGAGGGGCCGACGTGCCTGACAGCGCCGTTTCGCTAACCATCAACTCCCCGACCGGGCGCACGCAAAACCATTTTCATATCCACATCTCCTGTCTGCGCCCAGACGTGCGCGAGAAGCTGAACGCGTCGCAGGGGCAAATCAGCACCCAGTGGTTACCGCTTCCGGGCGGGCTGGAAGGGCATGAATACCTTGCCCGTCGGGTGACGGAGAACGAACTGGTGCAGCGCAGCCCGTTTATGATGCTGGCGGAAGAGCTGCCAGAAGCGCGCGACCATATGGGACGCTTCGCGCTGGCGATGGCGCAGCAGTCAGACGGCTCGTTTGTATTGCTGGCGACAGAGCGTAATTTGCTTACCTTTAACCGCGCGTCAGCTGAGGAATTGCAGGATCATCAATGCGATATCCTGAAGTGACCCCACCATAAATAGCGTTTACTCGCCCTGCCTGTCGCCGTAGACTTGCTGAAAAATTCTACAGGAGACAGGTATGTCGCTCTGGTTAACGCATCCTCTGCTGCTTCCCTCGCTGATCGTCGGCGTCACCATCGTGCTGTGGGCGACGTCGCTGTTGCCCGAATTTATCACCGCGCTGTTGTTTTTCACGGCGGCGATGACCGCCAGAATCGCCCCGCCGGAAGTGATCTTCGGCGGCTTCGCCTCGTCTGCCTTCTGGCTGGTGTTCAGCGGCTTTGTGCTGGGTGTGGCGATTCGGAAAACCGGCCTGGCGGACAGGGCCGCCCGGGCGCTGTCGGCAAAGCTTACCGACTCCTGGGTGCTGATGGTGGCAAGCGTTGTGCTACTGAGCTATGCCCTGGCATTCGTGATGCCGTCGAACATGGGACGTATTGCGCTTCTGATGCCGATTGTCGCCGCGATGGCGAAGCGGGCCGGCATTCCTGATGGCTCGCGGGCCTGGTTTGGCCTGGCGCTGGCGGTCGGGTTTGGCACCTTCCAGCTCTCGGCCACTATTTTGCCCGCCAACGTGCCCAACCTGGTGATGAGCGGCGCGGCGGAAGGCTCATACGGCATCCACCTGAACTATGTTCCGTATCTGCTGCTGCACACCCCGGTGCTGGGTATTCTCAAAGGCCTGATTCTGATTGGCCTGATCTGCTGGCTGTTCCCCGGCAACCCGAAACCGGCGAAGGATCTCGCGCCATCGGAACCGATGGGGCGTGACGAAAAACGGCTCGCCTGGCTGCTGGCGGTGGTGTTGACGATGTGGGTGACGGAGAGCTGGCACGGCGTAGGCCCAGCGTGGACAGGGCTGGCGGCCTCAGTCGTCGTTATGCTGCCGCGTATAGGTTTTATCACCGGGGAGGAGTTCTCGGCGGGGGTGAATATGCGTACCTGTATTTACGTCGCGGGTATACTCGGGCTGGCCATTACGGTAACGCAGACCGGTATCGGTTCGACCGTAGGTGAAGCGTTGCTCCATATCATGCCGCTGGATGCAGATCGCCCGTTTACCAGCTTCCTGGCGCTGACGGGGATCACCACGGCGCTCAACTTCATTATGACCGCCAATGGCGTTCCGGCGCTGTACACCACGCTGGCGCAGAGCTTCTCCGACGCGACCGGCTTCCCGCTGCTGTCGGTGATCATGATTCAGGTGCTGGGGTATTCCACGCCGCTGCTGCCGTATCAGGCGTCGCCAATTGTGGTGGCGATGGGCTTAGGGAAAGTGCCTGCGAAGGCGGGGATGCTGCTCTGTCTGGCGCTGGCGATTGCGACGTACCTGGTGCTGCTGCCGCTGGATTATTTGTGGTTTAGCGTATTAGGACGTTTGTAGTGGTTTTGTAGGGCGGGTTAGCGAAGCGCCACCCGCCACAAAGGCAATTACGCCTGCTTAGCCGCTTCTGCCGCTTTAACGATCACCGCGAAAGCGTCTGCTTTCAGGGATGCGCCGCCAACCAGCGCGCCATCGATGTCTGGCTGGGTGAACAGCTCAGCTGCGTTTGATGCGTTAACGGAACCGCCGTACTGGATGATGACCTGCTCCGCCACTTTCGCGTCTGCTTTCGCAATGTGGTCACGAATGAACTTGTGCACCGCCTGTGCCTGCGCTGGAGTTGCAGATTTGCCGGTACCGATCGCCCAGACTGGCTCGTATGCGATAACCGCGCCTTCGAACGCTGCCGCGCCCTGGGTTTTCAGCACAGCGTCGATCTGACGTGCGCACACTTCTTCGGTTTTACCCGCTTCGTTTTCTGCTTCGGTTTCACCGATGCACAGAACCGGGATCAGACCCTGCTCTTTCAGCACAGCGAATTTCTTCGCGATGAACTCGTCAGATTCTTTGTGGTAGGTGCGACGCTCAGAGTGGCCGATGATGATGTATTTCGCGCCGATGTCTTTCAGCATTTCAGCGGAGGTTTCACCGGTAAACGCGCCAGACAGGTTAACGTCAACGTTCTGCGCGCCCAGAATGATGTGGCTGCCGTCAGCGGCACGTTTAGCCAGATCCAGGTACATATCCGGCGGAGCGATAGCAACCGCGCAGCCGGTCACGCCAGCCAGCTCTTTACGCAGGTTAGCAACCAGTTCGTTTACCATGTGGCGGCTGCCGTTCAGTTTCCAGTTACCCATCACTAAAGGATGTCGCATTTCAATTCTCCACGCTCAATAAGCGAATTAAGGAATATGGCCACCCTTAAGGGCAGCATGGTCTGTGAATCAGTATAGAGATTTTCCCTCGAAAGGCTTTGCTTTTTGTCATTAATTCGCCCCCTCGAGTGCGTCTGATAGGGCCAGCTTAATCGGTTCAACCGCGAAGGTCAGCCCCTTTTCGCCGTTATCTGCGACGACATAGCGAACGGCACCTTCCGTATCGGCGTAATAGCGTTTGTTTTTCCCCGCGGTAAGTAGTTTTTGCAGCTTTTGCTGGCTTTGTGCTTTCGTGAAGGTGGGGGTAAAGGCGCGCAGAATAGCGCTCATGTACTCCAGCGCTTTCGCTTTCGCCGCTTTCTGCTCTGGGCCCTGAATCGGCAGCCAGGTGATCTGCATGCTTTTGATTTTTAACGTTCCGCGCTCAAGGGCGGTAGAGGCATACAGATTCTCGTTAATTTTGCTGGCCGCGCGGGTCAGGGTCGGCGTATCGCGGGCGCTGTCAATCGCTCGGAACTCTCCCAACGGAAGTGAGGGGTTTTCTTTGTTGAAGGCTTCGCGGAACTGGCTGATAGATTGATCGAAAGAGGGAGCGCCCGCCAGAAGATAGGGGGCGGTGACCGGGGAAGCCGTTTCCGTGGCGTACAGGGAAAAACTGGCGCACAGCATCGCTAAACACAAATAAAGAGAGTGTGCCGAACTTTTCATCAACATTGCCCCTGGCCGTCATTGCCCATGATTAAAACGATATCTGGTCGGCTTGTCAAAAGGTCACAACTCCAGGGTAAAATGCGGGCTAAACAATAATAAGGAACCTTACATGACCATACAGCAGTGGCTGTTTTCATTCAAAGGGCGTATTGGGCGCCGTGACTTCTGGATCTGGATTGCAACGTGGGTTGTCGCCATGCTGCTTCTGTTTTTTGTTGCCTACAACGCATGGCTGAGCACGCAAACCGCGGCATTTGCGCTGGTCTGTTTACTGTGGCCAACCGCCGCCGTGGTGGTGAAACGTCTGCACGATCGTGGCCGCTCCGGCGCATGGGCTTTCCTGATTATCCTGGCGTGGATGCTGGTGGCGGGGAACTGGTCATTGCTGCCCTCAATCCTCCCATGGGTGGTGGGCAGACTGCTGCCGACGGTTATCTTTGTGATGATGGTTGTCGAACTGGGCGCGTTTATCGGCACCCAGAGCGAGAACAAATATGGTAAAGATACCCTTGAGGTGAAGTACCGCTGATCACCAGTAGTGTTCAGCGGTCATGTGGCCCGGCCGGCGGCGAAGGTGCTTCGTCATCTGTCGGGTATCTTTCAGCAGCTGCTGCGTATCGCGTACCATCTGCGGGTTACCGCACAGCATCACATGGCTGGTTTCGGTATTCATCGGTAAACCCACCGCCTCTTCCAGCGCGCCGCTTTCAATCAACGCCGGAACGCGACCGGTTAACGAGCCAGCTGCGGTTTCGCGGCTGACCACCGTCTGAATTTTTAACTTTCCGCCATATCGCTGTTCCAGCGCCTGCATCTGCGGCAAATAGCTCAGGTCTGCGGCGTAGCGCGCGGCGTGAACCAGCACGATATTTTTAAAGCGCTCCAGATCTTTGCCGTATTGCAGAATGGAAAGATACGGGCCGATGGCCGTGCCGGTCGCCAGCATCCAGAGCGTGTCACAGTCGGGGATTTCATCCAGCACGAAGAACCCCGCCGCGTCGGAGACAATCTGCACTTCATCGCCTGGCTTCAGCGCAGCGAGGCGCGGGCTGAGCTTACCGTCCGGGACGGTGACCAGATAGAACTCAAGGTCCGGGTTATCAGGCGCATTAACGTAAGAGTAGGCGCGCTGTACGCGTTCACCGTCGATATCCAGCCCGAGTTTGGCAAACTGCCCGGCAGTAAACGGATGAACGGGAGCGTGCAGCGTGAGGCTAAATAGCGCATCGGTCCAGAACTGTACCTTTGTGACTTTACCTGTTACCCAGTCCGCCATGATCTTCTCCTGTGCTGTTTCTCTCTTCTATCTTCCGTACTTGTGGGAAACATTTCCAGCCCATTCGGGCCGGAAAGCTCTATCGATCAAACGGTTTTACAGAATGTGCGTCTGTACGTCCGGATCTTTACGATCGAGATAATGAATGGACTTAATGCGGCGAATAGTGCGGGATTTACCGCGGATCAGCAGGGTTTCAGTGGTGGCCATGTTGCCCTTGCGGGTGATGCCGTCCAGCAGATCGCCTTTGGTGATGCCGGTTGCGGAGAAGACCACGTTATCGCTGCGGGCCATCTCGTTTAGCGCGAGCACTTTATTGGCCTCGATGCCCATCGCCGCGCAGCGCGCCAGTTCGTCTGCACCAATGCGAAGGTTCTCGTCGCTGTCGCCTTTCACCTCATGGCGTGGCAGCAGACGCGCCTGCATATCGCCGTCCAGCGCGCGGATCACTGCCGCAGAGACCACACCCTCCGGCGCGCCGCCGATGCCGTAAAGCACGTCGACTTCGCTGTCAGGCATGCAGGTCAGAATAGAGGCGGCAACGTCGCCATCCGGAATAGCAAATACGCGCACGCCAAGCGTTTGCAGGTACGCGATGGTGGCGTCGTGGCGCGGTTTTGCCAGAATGGTCACGGTGAGTTCGCTGAGCGCTTTACCCAGCGCCGCAGCGATATTGCGCAGGTTGGCGTCCAGCGGCAGACTAAGGTCGATAGCGCCTTTAGCGCCAGGACCGACGATCAGCTTTTCCATATACATATCGGGCGCGTTGAGGAAGCAGCCCTTATCGCCCACCGCCAGTACCGCCAGCGCGTTGGCCTGGCCCATCGCCGTCATGCGCGTGCCTTCGATCGGGTCGACCGCGATATCCACCGCATCGCCTTTGCCGGTCCCGACCTTTTCACCGATGTAGAGCATCGGCGCTTCGTCGATCTCGCCTTCACCGATGACGATAGTGCCGTCGATGTTGACCTGGTTAAGCACAATGCGCATGGCGTGGACGGCTGCGCCGTCTGCGGTATTTTTGTCGCCACGGCCCAGCCACTTGTAGCCTGCGAGGGCGGCAGCTTCGGTGACGCGGGAAAACTCGATAGCAAGTTCACGTTTCATGAGGTACTCGTACAATCAAAAGGAATTGCACGAAGTTTATCACAGAGTGGGGAGGGTCGAGGGGACCGGTGCGGTTGGAGCCCCTCACCCTAACCCTCTCCCCAGGGGAGAGGGAATATAGGCTTACTCGTCGTGCTCTTCCCACGCCAGGGCACGTTTCACCGCTTTCTTCCAGCCGCTGTAACGGTAGTTGCGCTCGGTGGTTTCGATGCCAGGACGGAATTCGCGTTCGATAACCGCTTTTTCCTGAAGCTCGTCGAGGTTTTGCCAGAAGCCAACCGCCAGACCTGCCAGATACGCCGCGCCCAGCGCCGTCACTTCTCGCACCTCAGGACGTTCAACGCGAGTGCCCAGAATGTCGGACTGGAACTGCATCAGAAAGTTGTTGGCTACTGCACCGCCGTCCACGCGCAGGGCGTGCAGACGAATGCCAGAGTCAGCCTGCATCGCTTCCAGCACGTCGCGCGTCTGGTAGGCGATGGATTCCAGCGTCGCGCGAATGATGTGGTTTGAGTTCACGCCGCGCGTCAGGCCGAAAATCGCGCCGCGGGCGTACGGATCCCAGTACGGTGCGCCCAGACCGGTGAACGCTGGCACCACGTACACGCCGTTGGTGTCTTTCACTTTGGTCGCGAAGTATTCGGAGTCAAACGCGTCGCTAATCAGCTTCATCTCGTCGCGCAGCCACTGAATGGAGGCACCCGCCATGAATACCGCGCCTTCCAGGGCATAGTTCACTTCGCCGCGCGGGCCGCAGGCGATGGTGGTCAGCAGACCGTTTTCTGATTTCACCGCTTTCTCGCCCGTGTTCATCAGCATAAAGCAGCCGGTGCCGTAGGTGTTCTTCGCCATCCCTTCTTTTACGCACAGCTGGCCGAACAGGGCTGCCTGCTGGTCACCGGCGATACCGGCGATAGGAATACGCGTGCCGCCTTTACCGCCAATGTTGGTCTGGCCGTACACTTCTGAAGATTTACGCACGTCTGGCAGCATCGCTCGCGGAATGTCCAGCGCGTCCAGCATCTTGTCATCCCACTCCAGAGTGTTGATGTTGAACAGCATGGTGCGCGAGGCGTTGGTGTAGTCGGTGACGTGAACGCGTCCCTGAGTCATCTTCCAGATAAGCCAGGTATCGACGGTACCGAAGAGCAGCTCGCCACGACGTGCGCGCTCGCGTGAACCTTCCACGTGGTCGAGGATCCACTTCACTTTGGTGCCGGAGAAATAGGGGTCAACCACCAGGCCGGTGGCGCTGCGCACGTACTCTTCCATCCCGTCGCGCTTCAGCTGTTCGCAGATCTCTGACGTACGGCGGCACTGCCAGACGATGGCGTTGTAGATGGGCTTACCGGTTTCGCGCTCCCAGACCACAGTCGTTTCACGCTGGTTGGTGATACCGATAGCGGCAATCTGGTCAGAACTGATGTCGGCTTTCGCCAGCACTTCCACCAGCGTGGAGCTTTGTGACGCCCAGATCTCCATCGGGTCGTGTTCAACCCAGCCTGGACGCGGATAAATTTGCTCAAATTCGCGTTGAGACACGCTGACAATGTTCGCGTCATGATCCATTACGACAGCGCGGGAGCTGGTAGTGCCCTGGTCGAGCGCAACGATATATTTTTTTTCGGTCATGGTATGTGTCCCGTAGTCAGATTACAGCGAAGCTTTTTGTTGTGTGGTGGAAGTTGTCTCTTTTTCCTCTTCCACACAGGTGTCGCACGGTAAGTGGCGACCAATTAATTTGCGATAGCCGAATGCGCCCAGTGCCGCCCCTACAATTGGCCCGAACAGCGGAACCAGGAAGTAAGGAATGTCTTTGCCGCCCGTGAAGGCGACATCGCCCCATCCCGCAAAGAAGGCGAAGGTTTTTGGACCCAGGTCACGCGCCGGATTCATCGCAAAACCGGTCAGCGGACCCATGGATGCGCCAATCACCGCAATCAGAAGGCCAATCAGAAGTGGTGCCAGCGGGCCGCGCGGAATGCCGTTTCCGTCGTCGCCCAGCGCCATAATGACGCCCATCAGAATAGCGGTAATCACCATTTCAACTGCGAACGCCTGCACAAAATTGATATGCGGATTCGGATACGTTGAGAAAATGCCTGCCAGATCCAGACTTTCGACACTGCCACGCACCATATGATGCGTCTGTTCGAAGTCGATGAAAAGATTGTAATAAAGCCCGTAAACTAACGCCGCTGCGCAAAAGGCGCCGGCAAATTGCGAAATGATGAAAGGAACAACTTTGCGTCCGTCAAAGCACGCGAATAGCCACAACGCGATGGTCACCGCCGGGTTAAGATGTGCGCCGGAAACCCCTGCGGTCAGGTAGATGGCCATCGCCACGCCCAGACCCCAGATAATACTGATTTCCCACTGACCAAAACTGGCACCCGCCACTTTCAGTGCAGCGACACAGCCTACTCCGAAGAATATCAACAACCCGGTACCCAGGAACTCGGCAATGCACTGGCCTTTTAAGGTTGATGTCTGACTCATAATCGGAATCCTGCAAAAGAGTAATGTTTATTGTTTGCGTGACCGCCCGTGACAGTCACGATGCCCTGTAGACATAGTGTTAATTTATCGTTAACGAGCACAAACGAGAAATATCGAAATCGAAATGTGTGGTCTGTGTCAATAAAATGAGCGTTTTCGCGCCATAAAGCGCGTTTTTGCATCAGGTAATGATTGTGGGTTGAATCATTTCTTTAACTTATGGGTTAACAACTTAGGGGTATATGCGGCGAACGCACCAGGACGAGGCCGAAAAGTGTTGCAAACCACGATCTGCGTGGCATGCCGCTGGACAGGGGCGACGGCGCTCCATACAATCGGAACATATGTTGTGCGCGTTTACGTTAAAGCGTCGCCTTGCAATTCAGGAGAGGTAGGATCATGTCTTTAGAAGTGTTTGAGAAACTGGAATCGAAAGTACAGCAGG
Organism: Enterobacter hormaechei subsp. xiangfangensis; assembly: GCF_001729785.1. NCBI lineage: Bacteria > Pseudomonadati > Pseudomonadota > Gammaproteobacteria > Enterobacterales > Enterobacteriaceae > Enterobacter > Enterobacter hormaechei. The sequence continues at coordinate 4,530,960 of NZ_CP017183.1, read as the reverse complement.
CGATTGACACCATCACGCTGCTGCAAATGGAAATTGAAGAACTGAAAGAGAAGAACAACTCCCTGTCTCAGGAAGTTCAGAACGCTCAGCACAGCCGCGAAGAACTGGAGCGCGAAAACAACCAGCTGCGCGAACAGCAGAACGGCTGGCAGGAACGCTTGCAGGCGCTGCTGGGACGTATGGAAGAAGTCTGATTTCCTTGGGAATGAATTGAACAGGCCGGGTAAGGCGTAGCCGCCACCCGGCTTTTTTATGCATCTCGCTTACCGATTAACTACTCAATATCCAGCGCATCCTCAGAAAGGATAATGCCGGTATTGTCAGCATAAAGGTGGTCACCCGAGAAGAAGGTCACGCCGCCGAAGTTAACGCGCACGTCGCTTTCGCCGATGCCTTCACCCGCTGCGCCAACCGGAATGGCGGCAATGGCCTGAATACCGATATCCAGATCTTCCAGATCGTCCACCTGGCGCACGGAGCCGTAGACCACAATCCCTTCCCACTCGTTTTGCACCGCAAGGCGAGCGAGGTCCGCATCGATCAGTGCACGGCGCACTGAACCGCCACCATCCACCAGCAGAACGCGGCCACGACCGTTCTCTTCGAGCAGATCGTACAGCAACCCGTTGTCCTCGAAACATTTCACCGTGATGATTTGTCCGCCAAACGACGACCGTCCACCAAAGTTGGAGAACAGGGGTTCAACGACGTTGACATCTTCCTGGTAGATGTCACAAAGCTCGGAGGTATCGTATTTCATAGGTTTAACGCTCTGTTGCTGCGAATGTGTTCAGTATATCGTGCGAAATGCGTTGTTGGCAAAATCATCAATTGTTAATTGATATTTGTCAGCTAACTCAGCGTCTGGCTTAAGACAATCCCGATGACGAACAGCAGGTTAGTCAGTAACGCGCCTTTTACCGTACGTTCCAGCATCGGTGGCATGGCGGCCGGGCTGCGTTCACGCATGACATAGCGGGCCTGCTTAATCAGCAGCGGTGCGGCGAGCACAAACAGCCAGCCCCACAGGCTGTGCAGAGAGATCAGATTGAACAGTGCCAGGCAGACCAGCGCGCCGATGAGCAGGAAGGCGTGATAGCGGCGTGCATTTACAGGACCCAGACGCACGGCCAGCGTGTTTTTACCGTTCTCGCGGTCGCTGTCGATGTCGCGCAGGTTATTGATATTCAGCACCGCCGTCGCCAGCAGACCGCAGGCGGTCGCCGGCAGGAACAGGGCAGGTATCACCGTATGCGCCTGCAAGTACCAGCTTCCCATCACGCTCAGCCAGCCGAAGAACACCAGCACGGAGATGTCGCCCAGACCAATATACCCGTAAGGACGCGTCCCGACGGTATAGGTAATGGCTGCAATAATGGCAAGCAAGCCCAGCACCAGGAAGCCAATGAAATCACTGGTGGTTTTCGACGCGACCGTCACCAGCGCCAGCCCGGACAGGCAAATCAATACCACGGTGATAATCAGCGCCCGTTTCATCTGTGCCTGGGTAATCACCCCTTTTTGCATCCCGCGCAGCGGCCCGATACGGTCAGGCTTGTCGCTGCCCTTTACCGCATCGCCGTAATCATTGGCGAGATTAGAGAGGATTTGCAGCAGCCCGGCGGTGACAAGCGCCAGGCCTGCTACCAGCGGATCGAAATGACCCTGCCACCAGGCAAGCGTGGTACCGACAATAATGGCGGCAAAAGCCAGAGGAAGCGTTTTAGGGCGCAGACTTTCGAGCCACGCCTGTGTACGGCTGATATCAGTCATAGTTATTTAGCCAATAAAAATGGGGGCCATAGCCCCCATCAACAGTGATGAAAATGCATTGAACGCGATTATAGAATAAAACGGCTCAGATCTTCATCTGCCACTAACGCATCCAGGTGTTTGCCCACATAGTCTGCGTCAATGGTAATGCTTTGACCGTTAAGGTCGCTCGCATCATAAGAGATGTCTTCCATCAGGCGTTCCAGCACGGTGTGCAGACGACGCGCACCGATGTTCTCGGTGGTTTCGTTGACCTGCCACGCGGCCTGGGCGATGCGCTTGATACCGTCATCGGTAAATTCAATGTTCACGCCTTCGGTCGCCATCAGCGCTTTGTACTGTACGGTCACAGAAGCGTTTGGCTCAGTCAGGATACGTTCGAAATCTTCGGTGGTCAGCGCCTGCAACTCAACGCGGATTGGCAGACGACCCTGGAGTTCCGGGATCAGGTCAGACGGGCTGGCAATCTGGAACGCACCGGAGGCGATAAACAGAATGTGGTCAGTTTTAACCATGCCGTGCTTGGTGGAGACGGTGCATCCTTCCACCAGCGGCAGCAGGTCGCGCTGAACGCCTTCGCGGGAGACATCCGGGCCGGACGCGTTGCCGCGCTTACAGATTTTGTCGATTTCGTCGATAAACACGATACCGTGCTGCTCAACCGCGTCGATAGCGTCCTGTTTCAGCTCCTCCGGGTTAACCAGCTTCGCGGCTTCTTCTTCAATCAGCAGCTTCATCGCGTCTTTGATTTTCAGCTTACGCGCTTTCTGCTTCTGCCCGCCCAGGTTCTGGAACATGGACTGCAACTGGCTGGTCATCTCTTCCATGCCCGGAGGCGCCATAATTTCCACGCCCATTGGCGCGGCAGCGAGATCGATCTCAATCTCTTTATCGTCCAGCTCGCCTTCGCGCAGTTTTTTGCGGAATGCCTGACGCGCAGCAGAAGGTTCAGACTGCTGTTCAGCCTGTCCCCAGTTGTTTTTTGCCGGTGGGATCAGCACGTCGAGAATACGCTCTTCGGCCATCTCTTCGGCGCGATAGCGGTTTTTCTCAATCGCCTGGACGCGCACCATCTTAATCGCCGAATCGGTCAGATCGCGGATGATGGAGTCCACTTCTTTACCCACATAGCCCACTTCGGTGAACTTAGTGGCTTCAACTTTGATGAACGGCGCGTTAGCCAGTTTGGCCAGACGACGGGCGATTTCGGTTTTACCCACACCGGTCGGGCCGATCATCAGAATATTTTTTGGCGTCACTTCGTGGCGAAGCTCTTCGTCGAGCTGCATGCGACGCCAGCGGTTACGCAGTGCGATAGCCACGGAGCGCTTGGCATTGTCCTGGCCGATAATGTGTTTGTTCAGTTCGCTGACAATTTCGCGTGGGGTCATTTCAGACATGGGCGATCCTTACGCTTTAGACGGTAATTCTTCGATGGTGTGATTGTGGTTGGTATAGATGCAGATATCACCTGCAATATCCAACGCTTTCACCGCGATATCGCGCGCGTTCATGTCGGTATTTTCCAACAGCGCACGGGCTGCGGCCTGGGCGTACGGGCCGCCAGAGCCGATGGCAATCAGGTCGTTTTCAGGCTGAACTACGTCGCCGTTACCGGTGATGATCAGCGAGGCGTTTTCGTCAGCCACGGCCAGCAGCGCTTCGAGCTTGCGTAGCATGCGGTCGGTACGCCAGTCTTTTGCCAGCTCAACGGCGGCTTTCACCAGATGACCCTGATGCATTTCCAGTTTGCGTTCAAACAGTTCAAACAGCGTGAAGGCATCAGCCGTGCCGCCTGCGAAACCGGCGATCACTTTGTCGTTATAAAGACGACGTACTTTCTTCACGTTGCCTTTCATGACGGTATTACCCAGCGTGGCCTGGCCATCACCGGCAATTACCACCTGGCCGTTACGGCGTACACTTACTATTGTTGTCACGAGCAGACCCCCTGGTTACAGATTCGGGAAACAGAAGCCCTGAGCCTGTGCTCAGGGCTGAATTAAATGATAGATGGGGGGGATTTTGGGGGTTTCAACCCCCGGAGGCGAGTCGAATGCAGTTTGTGTGGCCAGCCACTTTCAAACGGGAAATGGTGCCGTCTGCGTTTTCTTTGCCTTTGACCGGTCCAATCACTACGCGATTCCAGCCGTTATTGGTGGTAATGCGTGAGTCAAATCCTTCAAATGCCAGCTGAGCACGCACCGTTTCTGCCTGTTCGGCGCCTTTAAACGAACCGCACTGAACCATCCAGCGGCGTTCATCTTTTTTCTCAGCCGTCTGCTTCGGCACCTCGGTCTCTTTGGTGACCGGCGCAGCCTGCTGCGTTTTTGGCTGTTGCGCAGTGGTATGCGCAGGCGTCTGCAACAGATCCTGATACGGCTGTGCCGTTTGCTTCTGCGGCTGCGCCTTCGGTTGCTGCTGGACAGGCTGAGTTTGTACGGTACGCGTCTGCTGCTGCGGTTGTGAACGCGGCTGCTGTACCGGCTGCGTCTGCGTCCACTGCTGCTGTTGCGTTTGCTGCTGAGCCTGACGCTGGCGCTGCAATGTTTGCTGACGCTGCGCCGGGGTTTGTTCGTTCCACGGCACTTCGTTCAACTGCGTAGGCTGCTGGCGCATGTCCGCCTGCATCTGAGCGAGCAATTGACGCTGTTCGTCCGTCAGCTGATCGGCATTCTTCACTTCACCCCCGGCAGAAGGCTCGGTAGGCGCACGTACGCCAGGCTGGCGGCTTTCCAGCTCTTTAATGTAGCGCCAGCGCTCTTCAGGCTTAGGAGGAAGGCCGTTGCCGACGACCTTGTTACCCTGAAGGGCTTCAGACTCTTCTTTTTTATGATGCGTAATGAAGTAGAGGCCGCCAATAAAGGCCACCAGCACGGCCGCAGCAATGGCGACCATGGCTGGGGAGACAGCAGACAGGCTACGTTGCTTGCTTTTTGAACTACTCTTTTTGCGTCGCGAAGGTGCCGGCTGGCCGCGACGTACATAATCTCGTTGTGCCACTATCGTTTCGCTGTATTTATTCGTTCGTCAGCCCGCCATGTTACTTAAGCGACGGGGCTTTGACCAGATAAGGGTGTCGAAAGGTATTTACTTTAAGTTAATGCCTGGGTAGAGCCGCGCACAATTAGCTCACAATCCAGTAGCCGTGACCCACTGCTAACTGTTTGACCGTGCAGCTGATCCAGCAAAAGCAGCATCGCTTCCCGGCCAATGTCATACCGCGGCTGTGCAACGGTCGAAAGCGGCGGATCGCAAAACTCCGAAAGCGAAATATTATCAAAACCGATTATCGACAGGTCCTGCGGCACACGCAGGCCGTGACGTTTGGCGTAGGATAACGCCCCTAGCGCCATCACGTCGCTGTGGCAGAAGACCGCGGTAGGCGGTTCTGGCAAGGCCAGCAATTTTTCCAGCGCCTGCCCGCCCGCTTCAAAGGTGAAATCACCGCGCGCAATGTAGTGCGGATCGACGATAGCCCCGGTACGGCGCAGCGCCTGAACGTAGCCCTGCAAGCGGTAATGACACAGCGGCATCTCTTCTGGTCCGGCGATACAACCGATGCGCTTATGCCCCAGTTCCTGAAGATAGTTCACGGCGTTGAACGCGGCGGTGAGGTTATCGATATGAACGGTTGGCAGCTCCAGCTCCGGCGCGAATTCGTTCGCCATGACCATCGGCGGTAAATTGCGCTGTTCTTCAATGCTGGCATCAAACGGCAGGCGTGAGCCAAGCAGCAGCATGCCATCAATCTGCTTGGTGATGATCAGGTCGATGAACGTTTTTTCCTGCTGGTTCTGGTGGGCACAATCGCCAATCAGCACCAGATAGCCCTGGGCGGCGGCCGTGACTTCAATGCCGCGGATGATTTCGCTGAAGAAGGGATCGCAGATGTCCGGCACGATCACCAGGATGGTGCGGGATTCGTTGCGTTTTACGTTACGCCCCATGGCTTGCGGAAAATAACCGACCTCAAGCGCCGCCTTTTCAACCCGGTTTCGGGTCGCCTGGGAGACTTTGTCAGGGTTCATCAATGCGCGGGACACGGTTGCTGTTGAGACTTGTGCTTTCTCGGCAACGTCTTTCATGGTCGCCGAGGCAACCTCTTTCCTGGACTTCAACGTCTTCTCCTCGCCTGAACACCGAACTGCGGACCGCACCATTTTTACAGATAGTTAATGGAATCGGTTACAGAATTTTCATAAAAAGTGTGAGGCGCATTAAATTTTTCGATCCGTCTTCAGCCTTCAATCGGATCGACGTCCAGAACCCACTTCACTTTTCGCGCTTCCGGCAGGGTATTGATCAGCGCCAGCGTGCCGCTGACGATCTGCTGTAAACGGATACGCGAGGGGTGCTGAAGTAAGAGTTGCCAGCGGAAACGGCCGCCGCGTTTCGGGGCGAGCGCGGGTACCGGGCCTAAAATCCACAGCTGATTATCCACCAGCGGGCTGGCTTGCAGGAGGTTTCTCAGCTGTTGCAGGAACAGCGGCGCCTGCTGGTTATTATGGTCTTCCGCACGGATGATAACGTGGCTGGTCCACGGGGGAAGCTGCATCGTCTGACGTTCGGCCAGCGCCTGGTCCGCGAAGGCGTCATAGCCTTTGTGCAGCAGGGTTTGCAGCAGCGGATGTTCAGGGTGGTGCGTTTGCAGCACCACCTCGCCCTGCTTACCCGCTCGACCAGCGCGACCGGCAACCTGGGTATAAAGCTGGGCGAAACGCTCGGCGGAGCGAAAATCCGCGGAGAACAGCGCGCCGTCGACGTCCAGCAGGGCGACCAGCGTCACGTCCGGGAAGTGGTGCCCTTTCGCCAGCATCTGAGTACCAATCAGGATACGCGCGCCGCCACGATGTACTTCCGCCAGTTGCTGCTCAAGCGCCCCTTTACGGCTGGTGGTATCCCTGTCGATACGGGAGATGGGCACATCCGGGAAGAAGGGCGCGAGCGCCTGTTCAAGCTGTTCCGTTCCCAGACCGACCGGCACGATGTGCGTTGAGCCGCAGGACGGGCACTGACGGGGGACCGGACGCTGGCTGTCGCAGTGGTGGCAGCGCAAATGGCGCTGAGCCTGGTGGAAGGTGTAGTAGTGATCGCAGCGCGGGCACTCCGCGATCCAGCCGCAGTCGTGGCACAGCAGCGCAGGCGCAAAGCCGCGGCGGTTCAGGAACAGGATCACCTGGTTGCCCGCCTGCAAATGCTGACGCATGCGGCTAATCAGCGCAGGCGCTAACCCGGCCTGCACCTGCTGACCTTTCAGATCCAGCACATGCTGAATGGCCGGGCGGGCATTTCCCGCGCGGCGCGTCAGGCGCAGCATGTGGTATTTACGCTGGCGAACGTTGTGCAGCGTTTCAAGCGCGGGGGTGGCAGACCCGAGAATAATGGGGATTTGCTCGCTGTGGGCGCGGTACACGGCTAAGTCGCGGGCGTGATAGCGCCAGCCTTCCTGCTGTTTATAGGAGCTGTCATGCTCTTCATCGATCACGATAACGCCGAGATTTTTAAACGGCGTAAACAGCGATGAACGGGTGCCGATCACAATCGCCGCTTCGCCGTTTTTCGCTTTCAGCCAGGCGCTGAGGCGCTCGCTGTCGTTCAGGCCGGAGTGCAGAACCTCAACGGGCGCATTAAAACGTTCACGGAAACGCGCGATGGTTTGCGGCGTCAGGCCGATTTCCGGCACCATCACCAGCGCCTGTTTGCCCTGCGCGAGCACGTTTTCCAGCACGCTCAGATACACTTCGGTTTTACCGGAGCCGGTGACGCCCGCCAGCAGCCAGGCGGAAAAACGATCGGCAGCGCTGTGAATCGCGCCTACGGCGGTGGCCTGCTCGGTATTCAGACGCAGACGATCGCCCGAGACGGAAAAGCCGTCGCGCCAGTCGTGAAGGGCAGGTGCTTCACTGGCCAGCTCGCTCAGCCCTTTCTTCCTTAATGCCTGCAACGCGGTTTCGCTTACCTCAAGCTCGTCGACCTGATGGCGCCAGATTTTTCCCTGGCGCAGCGCGGCCAACGCCTGCTGCTGTTTTTGCGAGCGCTTCAGGCTGTTAATGTCCACCGCCTGGCCCTGCTCGGTGGCAAACCAGTACCACATTGGCGCGTGGCTGGCGCTCTTACCCTGGCGCAGCATAATGGGCAGGGCATGGAACAGGACGTCGCCAATCGGATGATGATAATAATCTGCCGCCCACAGCAGCAGTCGCCAGGTGCTGGTGGAGTAAACCGGCTCGCTGTCCAGCACCTCAACAACCGATTTCAGCTCGTTAAGCGGCAGTTCGCTTTTGTCGCTGACGGACACCACGATCCCCACGCGCTGCTGTTTGCCAAACGGCACGGTCACGCGACAGCCCGCTTTGGCGCTCATGCTGTCGGGCAGCAGGTAGTCAAAGGTGCGGGGAAGCGGAACGGGCAGGGCAACGTGAGCGACGGGCATCGAATCTTCCTGACTTGAAAAGTGGCGCGTTAGTATACACATTAGTGAAAGCGGCGTGCGGATCAGTTTGCATACGTTGGTCAAATTCTGTATGATTCGCCGCCTTTGGTGTATTTTACGCCAAAGAACTTACATTCAACATCGCGTGGTGTCTGGCGTTAGGGCTGGAAGAGCGACGCGGCCTTAACTGAGGTTCTCCCATGAAAAAAGATATTCACCCGAAATACGAAATGATTACTGCAAACTGCTCTTGCGGTAACTCTATCCAGATCCGCTCTACCGTGGGTCACGATCTGAACCTGGACGTGTGCGGCAAATGCCACCCGTTCTACACTGGTAAGCAGCGTGATGTTGCAACCGGTGGCCGTGTTGACCGCTTCAACAAGCGTTTCAGCATCCCGGGCGCTAAATAAGCATCCAGAAGAAACCGCCTCCGGGCGGTTTTTTTGTGCCTGTAATATCGCTCCTGAATTAATTCTGTATTTATATTTCCTCTTCAAATATATATTTTAATTTTTCCGAAAAATAATCACCGTGTCTTAATATATTCCTATTTATACGGATAGTGAGCTTTATCTCTGTATTCTTGGCCTGTTTGCCATTTTATTGCCGGATATGGCAATAAATAAAAGGTTTCCCTCTGGGTGTAAAATTACACTGCGCTCGACATAAATTCTTATTTGCCATTTCAACAGCGATGGCTTTCAGGGTGTATTTACTTTGAGGGAAAAAGGATGAAACTGAAGCAACTTTTATTCGTGCTTCCATTACTATCGTGCGCGGCGCAGGCGGGATATGTTGATTACCGACACGAGTATTACGACGATGGACGTAACTATGACCGTGTGTACATGTCACACCGTTTCGGGACGGGCTTTGGTGTGGCCGTAGAGGCCGTCTCACGCTCAGACGAAAAGCAATCTAATGATGCGCTCAATAATATGGAGAGTAACAGCAACGAATATACTGCCAGCTACCAGTTTACCTGGCAGGGATTTATCTGGCAGCCGGGTGTCGCGGTTGAAATGGGTGACGACATGGCTATTTATAAACCCTATTTACGCGTACAGTATAATATTAATGAAAGCTGGTGGACGGCGTTCCGTTATCGTACCGAATATACCCGCCGTAATGCAGACGGTAAAGATGACAGACTGGTATATCGCCCGGAAATGTGGCTGGGATATAATATTGATAACTGGATGTTTGAGCTGAACGGAATTTATAAATTCGCCGACAACGAAGATCTGTATAACAACAAAAAAGAGGATTACGAATATAACTTCCGCGTGGCGTATAACATCGATTCGTGGGTGCCATTCGTGGAGGTGGGTAATGTCTCTTCCGGCTATAACACTGCTACCACTGACGACCGACAAACGCGTCTGCGTGTCGGCTTAGGTTACAACTTCTGAGAAACCATCCCGCTGAGCACCCTCAGCGGGACCGCATCGCTGTTAGTATTCCCAGGTCTCCGGGTCGATACCCAGTTCACGCATGATCACCTTCGCCTCTTCCGGGATTTCGTCACTGCGTTCTTTACGCAGATCGTCATCGTTCGGCAACGGTTGGCCGGTAAACGCATGCAGGAACGCTTCGCACAGCAGTTCGCTGTTAGTGGCGTGACGCAGGTTGTTCACCTGACGACGCGTACGTTCATCGGTGAGGATCTTCAACACCTTCAGAGGAATGGACACCGTGATTTTCTTGACTTGCTCACTCTTCTTACCGTGCTCAGCGTATGGGCTGATATATTCGCCGCTCCATTCAGCCATGAGATACCTTTAATCCTCTCAGTCATTAATCTAAAGGTGCAAAACCCGTAACCATCAGTTTTGAACCGTAATCTTGCGTAGTTTACCGTAGAGACGATACCGAGGCACGGATATTGCCGCTGTAGCGTGTCCTAAAGCATATAATTTTAACGGCTATTTGCGCATTGCTCAATCTATACGCAAAGAAGTTTAGATGTCCAGATGTATTGACGTCCATACTTTCAATGTTTACTCTGGTGCCTGACTTTTCACCTCATTCGCCAGGAAGCCTCACCATGACGCGTAAACAGGCCACCATCGCAGTGCGTAGCGGATTGAATGATGACGAGCAGTACGGCTGCGTTGTCCCGCCAATTCATCTCTCCAGCACCTATAATTTCACCGGATTTAATGAACCTCGCGCGCATGACTACTCGCGTCGCGGCAATCCTACGCGCGACGTCACCCAGCGCGCGCTGGCGGAACTGGAAGGCGGCGCAGGGGCGGTATTAACCAATACCGGCATGTCTGCCATTCACCTGGTAACCACAGTGTTCCTGAAACCTGGCGATCTGCTGGTGGCGCCACACGACTGTTACGGCGGCAGCTATCGTCTGTTTGATAGCCTGGCGAAACGTGGCTGCTACCGTGTGCTGTTTGTCGATCAAAACGACGAACAGGCGCTGAAACAGGCGCTTGCCGAGCAGCCGAAGCTGGTTCTGGTGGAAAGTCCAAGCAATCCATTGTTGCGCGTAGTCGATATTGCGAAAATTTGTCAGCTCGCAAGGGATGCGGGAGCGATAAGTGTAGTGGATAATACGTTCCTCAGTCCGGCCCTTCAGAACCCACTGGCACTGGGTGCCGATCTGGTGTTGCATTCATGCACGAAATATCTGAACGGCCATTCTGACGTGGTGGCGGGCGTGGTGATTGCCAAAGATCCCGACGTTGTCACCGAACTGGCATGGTGGGCCAATAACATTGGCGTCACCGCGGGCGCGTTCGACAGCTATTTGCTGCTGCGCGGTATTCGCACGCTATCACCGCGTATGGACGTGGCGCAGCGTAATGCCCAGGCGATCGTGGATTTCCTGAAAAACCAGCCGCTGGTGAAAAAGCTTTATCACCCGTCGCTGCCGGAAAACCAGGGGCACGAGATTGCCGCGCGCCAACAGAAAGGATTTGGCGCGATGTTAAGTTTTGAACTGGACGGTGACGAGCAAACGCTGCGTCGCTTCCTGAGCGGGTTGTCATTGTTTACGCTGGCGGAATCCTTAGGGGGAGTAGAAAGCTTGATCTCCCACGCCGCAACTATGACGCACGCAGGTATGGCACCCGAAGCACGTGCCGCCGCCGGGATTTCCGAGACGCTGCTGCGTATCTCGACCGGTATTGAAGATTCTGAAGATTTAATTGCCGATCTGGAAAATGGCTTCCGGGTCGCAGCCAAGGGGTAATCATGAGTGTGATAGCGCAGGCAGGGGCGAAGGGTCGTCAGCTGCACAAGTTTGGTGGTAGTAGTCTTGCTGATGTGAAATGTTACCTGCGTGTCGCAGGGATCATGACCGAGTATTCACAGCCGGGGGACATGATGGTTGTCTCTGCGGCAGGCAGCACCACCAACCAGTTGATTAGCTGGCTGAAACTGAGCCAGACCGATCGCCTCTCTGCGCATCAGGTGCAACAGTCCTTACGTCGTTACCAGAGCGAACTGATTGCCGGTTTGCTGCCTGCGGACGTGGCGGACGGGCTGATTAGCGCTTTTACGCACGACCTTGAGCGTCTGGCCGCTCTGCTGGACAGCGGCATTACCGATGCGGTGTATGCCGAAGTGGTTGGCCACGGTGAAGTGTGGTCTGCGCGCCTGATGGCCGCCGTGCTGCAACACCTGGGTGTGGAAGCCGCCTGGCTCGACGCGCGTGATTTCCTGCGTGCCGAACGTGCCGCGCAGCCGCAGGTGGACGAAGGGTTGTCCTACCCGCTGCTGCAACAGCTGCTGGTGCAACATCCCGGTAAACGTATTGTCGTCACCGGCTTTATCAGCCGCAGCAATGCCGGCGAAACCGTTCTGCTGGGCCGTAACGGCTCTGACTACTCGGCAACACAGATTGGTGCCCTGGCGGGCGTGTCCCGCGTCACCATCTGGAGCGACGTGGCCGGTGTGTACAGCGCGGACCCGCGCAAAGTGAAAGATGCCTGCCTGCTGCCGCTGCTGCGTCTCGACGAAGCGAGCGAGCTGGCGCGTCTGGCGGCCCCGGTGCTGCACGCGCGCACGCTACAGCCGGTTTCCGGCAGCGACATCGACCTGCAACTACGCTGTAGCTACACGCCGGATCAGGGTTCCACCCGCATCGAGCGCGTGCTGGCATCCGGTACGGGCGCGCGCATTGTCACCAGCCACGATGACATCTGCCTGATTGAGTTCCAGGTGCCTGCGGGCCAGGATTTCAAACTGGCGCACAAAGATATCGACACCATCCTGAAACGTGCTCAGGTGCGTCCGCTGGCCGTTGGCGTGCATAACGATCGCCAGCTGTTGCAGTTCTGCTATACCGCCGAAGTGGTGGACAGCGCCCTGAAAATTCTGGATGAAGCGGGCCTGCCGGGCGAGCTTCGCCTGCGTCAGGGGCTGGCGCTGGTGGCGATGGTAGGCGCGGGCGTCACCCGTAACCCGCTGCACTGCCACCGCTTCTGGCAGCAGCTGAAAGGCCAGCCGGTGGAGTTCACCTGGCAATCAGAAGAGGGCATCAGCCTGGTTGCCGTTCTGCGTAAAGGGCCAACCGAAAGCCTGATTCAGGGCCTGCATACCTCCCTGTTCCGTGCGGAAAAACGCATCGGCCTGGTGCTGTTTGGTAAAGGCAACATCGGTTCCCGCTGGCTGGAGCTGTTCGCCCGCGAACAGGTCACGCTCTCGGCGCGTACCGGGTTCGAATTCATTCTCGCAGGCGTGGTGGACAGCCGCCGCAGCCTGCTGAACTACGAAGGGCTGGATGCCAGCCGCGCGCTGGCCTTCTTTAATGATGAAGCCGTCGAGCAAGATGAAGAGTCGCTGTTCCTGTGGATGCGTGCGCACCCGTATGACGATCTGGTAGTGCTGGATGTGACCGCCAGCGAGCAGCTGGCCGATCAGTATCTGGATTTCGCCAGCCACGGGTTCCACGTCATCAGCGCCAACAAGCTGGCGGGCGCGAGCAGCACTGATAAATATCGCCAGATCCACGACGCGTTCGAAAAAACGGGTCGTCACTGGCTGTATAACGCCACCGTTGGCGCAGGTCTGCCGGTTAACCATACCGTGCGCGATCTGATTGAAAGCGGCGACAGCATTCTGGCGCTGAGCGGGATCTTCTCCGGCACGCTCTCCTGGCTGTTCCTGCAATTTGACGGCACCGTGCCGTTCACCGACCTGGTGGATCAGGCGTGGCAGCAGGGTTTAACCGAGCCGGATCCGCGCGTTGACCTTGCCGGTAAAGACGTGATGCGCAAGCTGGTGATCCTGGCGCGTGAAGCCGGCTACGACATTGAGCCGGGTCAGGTACGCGTTGAGTCGCTGGTGCCTGCGGGCTGCGAGGAAGGGTCCGTCGATCACTTCTTCGAGAACGGCGACGAGCTGAACGAGCAGATGGTGCAACGTCTGGAAGCAGCTAACGAGATGGGGCTGGTGCTGCGTTACGTGGCGCGCTTCGAGGCGAACGGTAAAGCGCGCGTGGGCGTGGAGGCGGTGCGTCCTGAACATCCGCTGGCGGCGCTCCTGCCATGCGACAACGTCTTCGCCATCGAAAGCCGCTGGTACCGCGATAACCCGCTGGTGATCCGTGGCCCGGGCGCGGGACGCGATGTCACCGCCGGAGCCATTCAGTCCGACATTAATCGTCTGGCTAAGCTGCTGTAACGTCTGCATTTCCCTCTCCCTGTGGGAGAGGGACAGGGTGAGGGTATCAGACCGCACTCACCCCCATCATGAATGCCCTTCATCTTCCCTGAACAAACCTCACCGTTAATGTTGATTATTTCTGTTGACGTCATCCCGCTTTTCCGTCATTTTTACATCTGGACGTCTAAACGTATAGAAGTTCACAACACAACAGACAATGACACGCGATTGATAGGGGTAGGGTATGAGCTTTTTTCACGCCAACCAGCGGGAAGCACTGAACCAGAGCCTGGCCGAAGTAAACGGCCAGATTAACGTCTCTTTTGAATTTTTCCCGCCGCGCACCAGTGAAATGGAGCAAACCCTGTGGAGCTCTATCGATCGCCTGAGCAGCCTCAAGCCGAAGTTCGTCTCCGTGACCTACGGCGCCAACTCCGGTGAGCGTGACCGCACGCACAGCATCATTAAGGGCATTAAAGACCGAACCGGTCTGGAAGCGGCGCCGCACCTGACCTGTATCGACGCCACCCGTGATGAACTGCGCGCCATTGCCCAGGACTACTGGAATAACGGCATTCGCCACATTGTGGCCCTGCGCGGCGACCTCCCGCCAGGCAGCGGTAAGCCAGAGATGTTTGCCGCCGATCTGGTCGGCCTGCTGAAAGACGTTGCCGACTTTGATATCTCCGTGGCCGCCTACCCTGAAGTTCACCCGGAAGCCAAAAGTGCCCAGGCGGATCTGCTCAACCTGAAGCGTAAAGTGGAGGCTGGTGCTAACCGTGCGATTACTCAGTTCTTCTTTGACGTTGAAAGCTACCTGCGCTTTCGTGACCGCTGCGTCTCGGCAGGTATTGATGTCGAAATCATCCCTGGTATTCTGCCGGTCTCGAACTTCAAACAGGCGAAGAAATTCGCGGATATGACCAACGTGCGCATTCCGCTGTGGATGTCCAAAATGTATGAAGGGCTGGACGACGACCCGGAAACCCGCAAGCTGGTGGGGGCCAATATCGCGATGGACATGGTGAAGATTTTAAGCCGCGAAGGGGTGAAAGATTTCCATTTCTATACCCTGAATCGCGCGGAAATGAGCTATGCCATTTGCCATACGCTCGGTGTTCGCCCGGCGCTGTAAAGTAAAAAGCCCTCATAAAACGAGGGCTTTTTAATCGAACAGAGAGTTAAAAGGTATTAGCTATCGAATCTGTGGATTAATTCAACTATCTCTTATCGCTAGTGGTGTATATCGTAACGGTAACACTGTAAAGGGAGCATAGCGATGAGCATGTCAGACGAGACCAATAACGCGGCATCCGCCGGCAAATGTCCGTTCCACCAGGGCGGCGTCGATCACAGCGCGGGTGCAGGTACCGGCAGCAAAGATTGGTGGCCTAAACAACTCCGCATCGATCTTCTAAACCAACATTCCAACCGTTCGAACCCGCTGGGTGAAGACTTCGACTACCGCAAAGAATTCAGCAAGCTCGACTATTCCGCCCTTAAGGGCGATCTCAAAGCCCTTTTAACTGACTCACAACCGTGGTGGCCTGCCGACTGGGGAAGCTATGCGGGCCTGTTTATTCGTATGGCCTGGCACGGTGCGGGTACCTATCGCTCCGTTGACGGTCGCGGCGGCGCGGGGCGCGGCCAGCAACGTTTTGCGCCGCTGAACTCCTGGCCTGATAACGTCAGCCTGGATAAGGCTCGCCGTCTGCTGTGGCCAGTTAAGCAAAAATACGGACAAAAAATCTCCTGGGCCGACCTGTTTATCCTCGCGGGTAACGTGGCGCTGGAGAACTCCGGCTTCCGCACTTTTGGTTTCGGTGCCGGGCGTGAAGACGTCTGGGAACCGGATCTGGATGTGAACTGGGGCGATGAAAAAGCCTGGCTGACCCACCGTGACCCGGAAGCGCTGGCGAAGCGCCCGCTTGCGGCCACTGAAATGGGCCTGATTTACGTTAACCCGGAAGGGCCAAACGCCAGCGGTGAACCGCTGTCTGCGGCGGCGGCGATCCGCGCTACCTTTGGCAATATGGGCATGAACGACGAAGAGACCGTCGCGCTGATTGCAGGCGGCCATACGCTCGGTAAAACGCACGGCGCAGGCGAAGCCACGCATGTGGGCACTGACCCGGAAGCGTCGCCGATTGAAGCGCAGGGTCTGGGCTGGGCCAGCACGCACGGCACCGGTATTGGCGCTGACGCCATCACCTCCGGGCTGGAAGTTATCTGGTCTCAAACCCCGACCCAGTGGAGCAACTACTTCTTCGAGAACCTGTTCAAATACGAATGGGTGCAGACGCGTAGCCCGGCGGGCGCCATTCAGTTTGAAGCCGTGGATGCGCCAGAAATTATGCCTGACCCGTTTGACCCGTCGAAAAAACGCAAGCCAACCATGCTGGTCACCGACCTGACGCTGCGTTTTGATCCGGAATTCGAGAAAATTTCCCGTCGCTTCCTGAACGATCCGCAGGCCTTCAACGAAGCCTTTGCGCGCGCGTGGTTCAAGCTGACCCATCGCGATATGGGGCCAAAAGCGCGGTACATTGGCCCGGAAGTGCCGAAAGAAGATTTGATTTGGCAGGATCCGCTGCCTCAGCCGGTGTTCCATCCGACGCAGGAAGATATTGAAAGCCTGAAAGCGGAAATCGCGGCCTCTGGTCTCTCCGTGAGCGAGCTGGTTTCCGTGGCCTGGGCGTCGGCATCGACCTTCCGCGGCGGCGACAAGCGTGGCGGCGCTAACGGCGCGCGTCTGGCGCTGGCGCCTCAGCGCGACTGGGATGTGAACGCCGCGGCGGTACGGGCGTTACCGGCTCTGGAAGCTATTCAGCGCACCACTAATAAAGCCTCACTGGCCGATATCATCGTGCTGGCAGGTGTTGTGGGCGTTGAGCAGGCGGCGAAAGCGGCAGGCGTTTACGTCAACGTACCGTTTACCCCAGGCCGCGTAGATGCGCGTCAGGACCAGACGGACATCGAGATGTTTAACCTGCTCGAACCGGTTGCCGACGGTTTCCGCAACTACCGTGCGCAGGTGGATGTGTCCACCACCGAGTCGCTGCTGATCGACAAAGCCCAGCAGCTGACCCTGACCGCGCCGGAACTGACGGTGCTAATCGGCGGTCTGCGCGTACTGGGTGCAAACTTCGATGGCAGCAAGAATGGCGTGTTTACCAACCGCGAGGGCGTGCTGAGCAACGACTTCTTCGTTAATCTGCTGGATATGAACACCCAGTGGAAAGCGACCGATGACTCAAACGAGCTGTTTGCCGGTAGCGATCGCGCCAGCGGGGAAGTGAAATACACCGCCACCCGCGCCGATCTGGTCTTCGGTTCAAACGCCGTCCTGCGTGCGCTGGCCGAAGTTTACGCCAGCAGTGATGCACACGAGAAGTTCGTCCGTGATTTTGTTGCCGCGTGGGCGCGAGTGATGGATTTGGACCGGTTTGACGTGAAGTAACCCATGTGCCGGGTGGCGGCTACGCCTTACCCGGCCTACAAATTAAAGTGCCATGTAGGCCGGGTAAGCGCAGCGCCACCCGGCTTTTTTCGTTACTCCCACTCCTGCAAGAATCGCTGTCCATACTGGTCGGCCACCAGCAGCGCCGCATAGACCTGATCCGGCGTGACGCCGCCAGGCATGTTGTGAATGGTTTCACCTTCGGCGCAGGACGCTTCCGCGATCAGCCGCATTTTGGCCGGAATATCCTCTTTGATGTTCAGCTGCGCCAGGGTGATCGGCAGCCCAACGCTGTGGCAAAGCGCGGCGACGGTCTCAATTTCTTCAACCGGCGCGTTCTCCAGTACCAGCTGTGTCAGTGTGCCGAACGCGACCTTTTCACCATGGTAAAAATGATGCGCATCCGGCACCGCCGTCATGCCGTTGTGAATGGCGTGCGCCGCCGCCAGCCCGCCGCTTTCAAAGCCCACCCCGCTGAGATAGGTGTTGGCTTCGATAATGCGTTCCAGCGCCGGTGTGACGACATGCTGCTCTGCCGCCAGCATCGCTTTCTCGCCCTCTTCAACCAGCGTGTTGTAGCACAGCTCTGCCAGCGCTAACGCTGCCTGCGTGCACTTGCCACCCGCCATGGTCGTGGCGCCGCTGCGCGAACAGGCGCGCGCTTCAAACCAGGTTGCCAGTGCATCGCCAATCCCGGCGGCCAGCAGGCGCGCAGGTGCGCCTGCCACCACTTTGGTATCGACAATCACCATGTTCGGGTTGTGCGGCAGCATCAGGTAGCGATCGAACTCACCGCTGTCGGTATAAATCACGGAGAGGGCGCTGCACGGCGCATCGGTGGAGGCAATGGTCGGGGCAATAGCCACCGGCACGTCCATAAAGTGCGCCAGCGCTTTGGCGGTATCCAGCGTTTTTCCGCCGCCGATACCCAGCACCGCCAGGCAGTCGGCGCTGTCGGCCAGCTTTTTCAGGCGATCGATTTCATTTTGCGAACATTCGCCACCAAACGGTGCGATTTCGGCATGGAGTCCGGCTTTTTTAAAACTCTGACGCAGGGTTTCTTCAGCAAAACCCAGCACAAATTTATCGCCCACCACCAGCCAGCGATTCGCCAGCGGCTTCAGGTAGTCGCCGAGGCGAGTAAGAACATCTGCACCCTGGATGTATTTCCCCGGCGATTGAATAATACGGTCCATAACAGTTCTCCCTTAGAGGTTGAGGTTACCAAACGCGTTTTTCCAGTCCTGCTCGAACTTCTCTATGGCTGACTCTACCGCTGGTGTGTCGAGCATTTGTTGCGCTACGTCTAAGGGAAGCGTGATTGCCTCACATCCTGCCAACAGGCAATCCAGCGCCTGGCGCGGCGTTTTAAAGCTGGCAGCCAGCACCATGCTTTC
Source organism: Enterobacter hormaechei subsp. xiangfangensis (assembly GCF_001729785.1). NCBI lineage: Bacteria > Pseudomonadati > Pseudomonadota > Gammaproteobacteria > Enterobacterales > Enterobacteriaceae > Enterobacter > Enterobacter hormaechei. Next base: position 4,512,266 of record NZ_CP017183.1, on the reverse strand, counting down.
CGGCGCATGCAGTTCCAGCAGGGACTGCAGCTCCTGTACCATGCCAATACCGTCGCCGCCCTGTGCGTCGACGCGGTTGACGTACGGCGCAACGTATTTCGCGCCTGCCAGCGCGGCCAGTAAACCCTGAGCGGCGCTGTAAACGGCGGTGCCCAGCGTGGTAATACCCTCTCTTTTCAGCTCTTTAATGGCGATAAGCCCCTGCGCGGTGACCGGAATTTTCACCACAATACCCGGGATGGCGTTACTCAGGCGTTTGGCCTCCGCCACCATGCCTTCGGCGTCGCGGCTCATGGTTTGAGCAAACAGCGTGCCCTCCGGCCCGATGGCTTGTTGCAGCCGCGGCAGCACGTCCCAGATGGATTCACGGCTGGTGGCAATGATGCTCGGGTTGGTGGTAACGCCCGCAATGGGAAAAATGCGCGCCAGGCGTTCAACTTCCGCCACGTTGGCGGTATCCAGGTACAGTTCCATCACTCTTCCTCGTTTTACAGTTCTAATTCGTGTTGTAGCAGGGAAGCAATCGCCTCCCCTGAGCTGGCGTTAACCAGCGCATTGCGGAAATCCTCATGCATGATGCGGCGTGCCAGTCGGGAGAAAATACGCATATGCTGATCGCCCGCGGCGTGTTTATTCAGCGTTAGCATGATGATGAATTGTGCTTCTTCATCTCCCCACATGACGGGGGCTTTCAGGCGTGCAACGCTGATGGTGGATTGCTCAATGTGCTCCGATTTGCTGTGCGGGATAGCAAAGCTAAAGCCGAGCCCGGTGGAGAAGACCGCTTCGCGTGCCCACAGATCGGCCTCCAGCTTGCGTGGATAGCGGCAACGTCCTGCGAGCAGCAGGTTATCGGTCATTCCCTTCATGACCTCTTCTTTGCTGTTCCAGTCATTGTCCAGTGAAATGCAGCGAGGTGTAACCAGAGGTGTGTCCTGCTGATTCATGCGGAACTGCGCCAGCAGGTGCTCCACTTCAAGTGAGGTGCGACACGCCATGGCCTGATTCAGCAACTGGCGGCAGGCGCGGCTATCAAGCTGAGCCAGACGCGCTTTGGTTGCCGGGATAGCGGGCGACCCCATGCTCAGCTCGTCCAAACCCAGACCCACCAGCAATGGCAACACCGAGCCTTTTGCACCCAGTTCGCCGCACAGGCCAATCCATTTCCCCTGGCGATGGACGGCTTGTACCGCGTAATCCAGCGCCCTCAGGAAGGCCGGGTTCAGGCTGTTGTAATGGCGTGTGACTTTGGCGTTATCGCGATCAACAGCCAGCAGATACTGCGTCAGGTCATTGCTACCGATGCTAAAGAAATCAATCTCTTCGCAGCACTTGTCGATGATAAACATCACCGAAGGGACTTCCAGCATGATGCCAAGCGGGATTTTCTCATCAAACGGAATATGCTCAGCGCGGAGCTGTTGTTTCGCTTCGGCAAGTTTCTCTTTCACCCACAGGATCTCTTCCATGGAAGAGATCATCGGGATCATGATCTTCAGGCTGCCGTGAGCAGAGGCGCGCAGGATCGCCCGAAGCTGGGTGGTGAAAAGCACTGCATACTCTTCGTAAATACGTACGGCGCGGTAACCGAGGAACGGGTTATTTTCGGCCGGGATCTTCAGGTACTCTACCGGCTTATCGCCGCCGATATCCATGGTCCGCACGATGATGCTGCGCCCGTTTGCACTTTCCAGTGCCTGACAGAAAATGTTGTAGAGCTCGTTTTCACCGGGCGCGCTGCTGCGGTCCATATAAAGCATTTCGGTGCGAAACAGGCCAACGCCCTCGGCGCCGTTCTCAAAGGCTGCCTGCGCTTCCACCGCATGGGCGATGTTCGCGGCAATCTCAACCCGCAGGCCGTCGGCGGTTCTGGCTTCCCGGTCCAGCCAGATGCCCTGCTGCTCGCGTAGTGCCTGTTGTACCCGTGCTTCCTGTCGGTAGTAGCGCGCCACCGCATCGCTGGCATCGACCACGACGGCACCAGCATTGCCATCGATAAATACGGATTGATTGCGCCACTGCAGCAGGCTTTCATTGTCGACGCCCACCAGCGTCGGAATATTAAAGGAACGTGCAAGAATAACCGTATGCGAGGTTGTTCCACCGCTTTTTAACAGCAGCCCTTTTAGCAAGGTTTTATCCAGTTCCAGGAACTGGCCGGGCGTGAGGTCGTCAGCAAGGCAGACGCTCGGCTGCGTCAGTTGCCCCGGAGACGGGAAACGCGCTTCACCGTAGATATGCTGTAAAAGCTGATAGCAGACGTCGCGTACGTCCAGCACACGTTCCTGCAAATACGTGCTGCTGGAACGAGAGAACGTATCGCAGAAATGGTTCGCCGTGGCGATGATGGCCTGAGCGCAGCTTAAGCCCCGGTTGACCCCTGACAGGAGGTGCTGGCGCAGCGAGGTATCCGTAGCCAGCGAACGATGGGCTTCAAGAATGGCGCTGGCGGTGCTGTCGCTGTCCAGCGCGCGCAGCTCAATGTTTTTCACCAGCAGGGTGAGACCATTATCCAGTGCTAACTGCTCATCTCCTTCGTCTTTCGCTTCGGGTAAATCTGACAGTGCGTTAAGATCCAGCGAGGCCAGCAAGGTCAACACGCCCTGGGCGCTACCGCTGCAAACGGGCAGGGCGCGGAAAAGCGTTGGATTAAGGCGCGCGAGGGATTCTGGCAGCGGATCGCGCTCAATATTAATGGCTTCTGCGAGCGGCGCATCACAGTGTGGGAACTCTTCCCGGAGCCATTGTTCCAGTTGCTGATAGGCGTTCTGCTCATCTTCACCTTGGATCACCAGACGACAGGCATCGCCTGCCAGCGTATCGGTGCCAATGACTGCCAGTGCGCTCTTGGCATTCCCTTTACGGTCTGTGCGCAGGTTGTGCCATTCGATTTGCGAGATAAACGTATTGCACAGCGTTTCCACCTGACTTGCCGGACGCGCGTGAACACCGTTGGGTAATTCACAGGTAAATTCCACTACGAGAGCCATACACACTCCTGAAATCAATCCTCATTCATTGGGCAACAGCATACGAGTGTGTTGATGACGCGCGCCATGTGACAAATCTGCCAAAAGCTGGACAAATGTAATGTCACGTGGAAAGTGAGATTTGACTCACAGGTTGTGGTCCTTTGTCTTATGCGTAACGTCTATCAGAAATGTCGAGGCGGATCGCATTTTTATTTCGATATTACAAAAATCCAGTAAATGGCCTTTTTGTCTCCTGTCCGCCGTCTTCCTGATTGCCTATTGTTTGCCACAACATCTTTATGGTTTTAGGCCAGGAGCGACATATGAAAGAGTTGGTGCATATTCTCAAGAACACGCGGCAGCATCTGATGACTGGGGTGTCGCACATGATCCCGTTTGTGGTCTCGGGCGGCATTCTGCTGGCGGTTTCGGTCATGTTGTATGGCAAAGGCGCGGTGCCCGATGCCGCAACCGATCCCAACCTGAAAAAACTCTTTGATATCGGCGTGGCGGGGTTAACGCTGATGGTGCCATTCCTCGCCGCCTATATCGGCTATTCCATTGCAGAACGCGCCGCGCTGGCTCCCTGTGCAATTGCCGCCTGGGTGGGCAACAGCTTCGGTGCCGGGTTCTTTGGCGCGATTATCGCCGGGATTTTCGGTGGGATTGTCGTTTGGTACCTGAAAAAACTGCCGGTCCCGAAAGTGCTGCGCTCCGTTATGCCAATTTTCATCATCCCGATTATCGGCACGTTTATCACAGCAGGCATCATGATGTGGGGGCTGGGCGAGCCTGTAGGCGCACTGACCACCGGCCTTACCCAGTGGCTGCAAGGAATGCAGCAGGGCAGCATTGTGGTACTCGCCATTATTATCGGTCTCATGCTGGCGTTCGATATGGGCGGCCCGGTCAACAAAGTGGCGTATGCCTTCATGCTGATTTGCGTTGCGCAGGGCGTCTATACCGTCGTTGCAATTGCCGCCGTGGCTATTTGCATACCACCGCTAGGATTAGGCCTGGCGACGCTGATTAATCGCAAGAATTTTACCGGTGAAGAGCGTGAAGCGGGTAAGGCTGCATTAGTGATGGGCTGCGTGGGGGTCACCGAAGGGGCCATTCCGTTCGCTGCTGCTGATCCTCTGCGCGTTATTCCCTCCATCATGCTGGGATCCGCATGTGGCGCAGTGACGGCCGCCGTGATGGGCGCACAATGCTATGCCGGTTGGGGCGGGCTCATCGTTCTCCCTGTGGTGGAGGGCAAGCTGGGCTACATCGTGGCGGTTGCCGTGGGGGCTGTGGTGACGGCCATTAGCGTTAACGTGCTGAAGAGTTTTGCCCGCAAGAATGCAAAACAGGTCGAGGAAAAAGAGGACGACCTGGATCTGGATTTCGAAATTAACTGAGTGAGGAAGAGAACATGGCCCGAATTATCGCAGTAACAGCATGTCCGTCAGGCGTTGCCCATACCTACATGGCGGCCGAAGCGCTGGAAAGTGCCGCCAAAGCTAAAGGTTGGGAAGTGAAGGTTGAAACGCAAGGGTCGATTGGCCTGGAGAACGAACTGACGGCAGAAGACGTTGCCGCCGCAGATATGGTGATCCTGACCAAAGATATCGGCATTAAATTCGAAGAGCGCTTTGCCGGGAAAACCATTGTACGCGTCAATATCAGCGACGCGGTAAAACGCGCCGACGCCATCATGAACAAAATTGATGCCCACCTGGCGCAAACCGCCTGACGCTCTCCCGCCCTTCGGGGCGGGCTCGTTTTCCGTTACAGGAGTTCCCTCATGACAAATCGTACCCAGCGTTTGAAAGACGCACTTTTTGCCAGTCCACGTGAAATCTCGCTTGAGCGTGCTTTGCTCTATACCGCCAGCCATCAGCAGACGGAGGGCGAGCCGGTTATCCTCAGGCGAGCAAAAGCCACGGCGTACATTCTTGACCATGTGAACATCGCGATTCGTGATGAGGAACTGATTGCCGGAAACCGGACCGTTAAACCGCGCGCGGGCATTATGTCCCCTGAGATGGATCCGTACTGGCTGCTTAAGGAGCTGGACCAGTTTTCCACACGTCCGCAGGACCGCTTCGAGATCGGCGAAGCGGATAAGCAGATCTACCGCGACGTGCTGTATCCCTACTGGGAAAAACGGTCGATGAAAGATTTCATCAACAGCCAGATGACGGATGAGGTGAAAGCCGCTGTAGGGACGCAAATTTTCAGCGTCAACCAGACGGACAAAGGGCAGGGGCATATCATTATTGATTATCCGCGCCTGCTGAATAACGGGCTGGGTGCGCTGGTGGCGCAAATGCGAGAATATTGTGCCCGCGATGCGCAGAACACGTTCTATGCCGCCGCGCTGATTCTGCTTGAAGCCTCCCAGCGTCATATTCTGCGCTATGCTGCGCTGGCTGAAACGCTTGCAACCGTCTGTGATGACGCTTCACGGCGTGAAGAGCTACGAAAGATTGCCGAAATCTCGCGTCACAACGCGCAGCATAAGCCGCAAACGTTCTGGCAGGCGTGTCAGCTGTTCTGGTATATGAACGTCATTTTGCAATACGAATCTAACGCCAGCTCGCTTTCTATCGGGCGCTTCGACCAGTATATGCTGCCCTTTTATCAGGCTTCGCTTTCGCAGGGGGACGATCCCGCATTTCTGAAAGAGCTACTGGAATCGCTGTGGGTGAAATGCAATGACGTGGTGCTTTTACGTTCGACGAGTAGCGCACGTTATTTTGCTGGTTTCCCGACGGGTTATACCGCGTTGTTGGGCGGTTTAACGGAGAGCGGTCGTAGCGCAGTGAATGTGCTTTCCTTCCTGTGCCTGGATGCTTACCAAAGCGTTCAGCTTCCTCAACCGAACCTTGGCGTACGGGTTAATGAACTTATCGACCGACCTTTCCTGCTTAAAACGGCAGAGACGATCCGCCTGGGCACTGGTATTCCGCAGATTTTCAATGATGAAGTGGTGGTACCCGCTTTCCTGAATCGGGGTGTGTCGCTGGAGGATGCGCGCGACTACGCGGTGGTAGGCTGTGTAGAACTGTCAATTCCGGGTAAAACCTACGGTCTACACGATATCGCGATGTTTAACCTGCTGAAAGTAATGGAAATCGCGATGCTGGAGAACGAAGGCAATTCAACGCTGAGTTATGAAGGCTTGCTGGACCATATTCGCGCCAAAATTAACCACTACATTGCGCTGATGGTTGAGGGGAGCAACATTTGCGATATCGGCCATCGAGACTGGGCACCGGTGCCGTTGCTCTCTTCATTTATCAGCGATTGTCTTGAATCAGGGAAAGATATTACCGACGGCGGGGCGCGGTATAACTTTTCTGGCGTTCAGGGGATCGGGATAGCCAATCTGAGTGATTCACTGCACGCCCTGAAAGGGCTGGTCTTTGAACAGCAGCGCTTAAGTTTTGATGAGCTCTTAGCCGTGTTAAAAGCGAACTTTGCCACCCCCGAGGGAGAAAAGGTGCGTGCAAGGTTGATCAATCGCTTCGAAAAATACGGCAATGATATCGATGATGTCGACAATATCAGCGCTGAACTGTTGCGCCATTACTGTAAAGAGGTCGAAAAATACCGGAACCCGCGCGGCGGACAGTTCACGCCAGGCTCTTATACCGTATCGGCACACGTGCCGCTGGGGGCAGTGGTGGGAGCTACACCGGATGGCCGCTTTGCCGGAGAGCAACTGGCTGACGGTGGGCTCTCGCCGATGCTTGGGCAAGATATGCAGGGCCCAACGGCGGTACTTAAATCGGTAAGCAAGCTGGATAACTATCTGTTATCTAACGGTACGCTGTTAAACGTTAAATTTACCCCTGCGACGCTGGAAGGCGATGCCGGGCTGCAAAAGCTGGCGGATTTCCTTCGCGCTTTCACCCAGCTTAAGTTGCAGCATATCCAGTTCAACGTGGTGAACGCGGAAACATTGCGTGAAGCGCAACAGCGTCCACAGGATTTTGCCGGGCTGGTGGTGCGCGTTGCCGGCTACAGCGCCTTCTTTGTTGAGTTATCGAAGGAGATCCAGGATGACATTATCCGCCGCACAGCGCATCAGCTGTGACGTGGTTGAAACGCGCGCCGAGGTGGCGCGTATTTTCAATATCCAGCGCTACTCATTGAATGACGGTCGCGGCATCCGTACGGTGGTCTTTTTTAAAGGTTGTCCTCACCGTTGTCCGTGGTGTGCGAATCCGGAGTCGATTTCACCGAAAATCGAGACGGTACGTAGAGAAAGTAAATGTCTTCACTGCGCCCCCTGTTTGCGGGACGTCGATGAGTGCCCCTCCGGCGCATTTGAGCCTATCGGGCGGGATGTTACGCTGGAGGAGCTGATAAACGAGGTCATGAAAGACGATGTCTTCTTTCGTTCCTCGGGAGGCGGGGTGACGCTCTCGGGTGGCGAAGTGTTGCTGCAGGCGCCTTTCGCGACACAATTTCTACAGCGATTACGCCGTTTCGGCGTGCATACGGCCATTGAAACGGCAGGCGATGCCCCTTTGTCCCGACTCATGCCGCTGGCTCGCCAGTGTGATGAAGTGTTGTTTGATTTAAAGATCATGGACGCGGATCTGGCCCAATCGATTGTGGCAATGAATCTTCCCAGAGTGCTGGATAATTTCCGCCAGCTGGTGGCTAACGGGATAAACGTGATTCCTCGTGTGCCGCTTATTCCTGGTTATACGCTTAACGAAACGAACATGGCACGCGTGCTGGCTTTCCTGCTACCTTCAGGAATACGGCAACTGCATTTATTGCCCTTCCATCAGTATGGGGAGCCAAAATACCGTCTGCTGGGACAGGAGTGGGGGATGCGGCAAGCGATCCCTCCGACAGAAGATGAGGTGTCAGCGATGCGTCAACTGGCAGAGCGCGAAGGTTTCAATGTTACCGTGGGAGGCTGAACATGACAGTGATAACGGGACGTCATCTGGTGGCGGTGACCGCGTGCGTCAGTGGCGTTGCACACACCTATATGGCTGCCGAACGGCTGGAAAAGCTCTGCCAGCAGGAGAAGTGGAGCGTTAACATTGAGACGCAGGGAGCGCTGGGCGTTGAGAGCGAGCTTACGGAAGACGACATACGGCGTGCCGATGTCATATTGCTCATTACCGATATCGAACTGGCGGGCAGCGAACGTTTCGAGCATGCGCGCTACGTGAAGTGCGGTATTAGCGCCTTTTTACGCGACCCACAAAAGGTGATGGGGGCGGTGCGTAAAATGTTAGCCGCTCCGCAGCATACTCAGGTCATTCTGGACTAATCGCCTTCCCGGTGAGCTGGCTGTGATACTGGCGACGGTATTCTGACGGCGAACGTTCGGTGTTCTTACGAAACAACCGGCAGAAATAGTTGCTGTCGACAAATCCGCAGGCATGCGCCACCTCTTTCACTTTCAAATCATATCCTTTCAGCAACTGGCGCGCGTGTTCCAGTCGGGTGTGCGTCAGGTACTCATTGAAACCCACTGCGCCCGTTTTCTGGAACAGATGCGACAGGTAGTTTGGGGAGATATAAAACGCCTGCGCGACGGATTCCCGGGTAAGGGGAGTGGCGTAGTGTTCGTCAATATAGACCCGAATTGCTTCAAACAAAGCCTGGCTGCGGGAGGCGGTTTGGATCTGACTACCCAGCAGGTCGACGCAGTGGCTAAGCAGGCTGGCAATAATCAGCCGCGCGGTTTGTTGCTCATGCGGTTGCATCTGCATTTCATGAAGCGTCTGTAAGAGTAGCGATCCAATACGGGGACCGCGGCGGGCAACGTGCTGCTTTGTCAGGTTTCGCACGTCTATACCATTCCAGTGCAAAAGGCTAAACCCAAGCTGCTGTTTGCCAAACAGGATGCTCAGCGTTGTTGCGGGTGCTTGCCATTGTGGATTATTCCAGCCGCCAGCCGGGACGTATAAAACATCACCCTGCTGTAAAACGCAGCCAGCCTGGTCTTTCATCGAACCTTCGATCGCGATCTCCAGACGTGGAAAATCGACCTGCAAGGCAAGTTCGGGGGCGGAGGTAGCGGAGTTTGCAAAATGCACCTGACGCAGCGGCGTTGTGCCGTTGATCAGGTTAGTCAGGATCTGGGTAATGTCGTGGTGCATGGTGTGGATACCAGGGTATTGCCCGGCGGCGCTGGTGCTTGCCGGGCCTACGAAAAGCCTATTTTAGGCCGGGTAAGCGTAAACGCCACCCGGCAAAACCGATTAACCGGTGTTACGCATACCTGCCGCAACGCCCGCAATCGTCACCATCAGCGCCTGTTCAACGCGTGGATCCGGCTCTTTACCTTCCTCTTCCGCCAGACGCGAACGGTGCAGCAGTTCAGCCTGTAAAACGTTCAGCGGGTCGGTGTAGATGTTACGCAGCTGGATAGACTCGGCGATCCACGGCAGGTCTTCCATCAGGTGGGAGTCGTTAGCGATGTCCAGCACCACTTTGATGTCGCCTTCCAGCAGTTCGCGCAGCTCTTTGCCCAGCGCCCACAGCTCCGGCTTCACCAGGCGCTGATCGTAGTATTCCGCCAGCCACAGGTCGGCCTTCGAGAAGACCATCTCCAGCATTCCCAGACGGGTAGAGAAGAATGGCCAGTCGCGGCACATGGTTTCCAGTTCGCTCTGCTTACCGTCTTCCACCACTTTTTGCAGCGCCGCACCGGCACCCAGCCAGGCTGGCAGCATTAAGCGGTTTTGCGTCCAGGCGAAGATCCATGGAATGGCGCGCAGGGATTCAACGCCACCGGTCGGGCGACGCTTTGCAGGACGCGAGCCCAGCGGCAGTTTACCCAGCTCCTGTTCAGGCGTGGCCGAGCGGAAGTAAGGGACAAAATCTTTGTTTTCACGCACGTAGCCGCGGTACAGATCGCAGGAGATGTCAGACAGTTCGTCCATAATCCGGCACCAGGATTCTTTTGGCTCCGGCGGCGGCAGCAGGTTGGCTTCGAGGATCGCGCTGGTATAAAGCGACAGGCTGCTGATGGTCACTTCCGGCAGGCCGTACTTGAAGCGGATCATCTCGCCCTGCTCGGTCACGCGCAGGCCGCCTTTCAGGCTTCCTGGTGGTTGAGAGAGCAGCGCCGCGTGTGCAGGCGCACCGCCACGACCAATTGAGCCACCGCGTCCGTGGAACAGGGTCAGCTCGATACCGGCTTTCTCACAGGTTTTGATCAGTGCATCCTGCGCCTGATACTGCGCCCAGGAGGCTGCCATCACCCCCGCATCTTTCGCGGAGTCGGAATAGCCGATCATCACCATCTGTTTGCCCTGAATAAAGCCGCGATACCAGTCGATGTTCAGCAGCTGGGTCATCACGTCGTTAGCGTTGTTCAGGTCGTCGAGAGTCTCAAACAGCGGTGCTACCGGCAGAGCATAGTCAATGCCCGCTTCTTTCAGTAGAAGGTGAACGCCCAGCACGTCGGACGGGGTCTTCGCCATGGAGATCACGTAGGCGGCCACCGATCCTTTCGGCGCATCTACAATCGCTTTACAGGTGTTGAGCACTTCGCGGGTGTCATTGCTTGGCTCCCAGTTGCGCGGCAGCAGCGGGCGCTTGGAGTTCAGCTCGCGGATCAGGAACGCCTGTTTGTCGGCTTCTGACCAGCTTTCATAGTCGCCGATGCCGAGGTAGCGGGTCAGCTCGCCCAGCGCTTCGGTATGACGGGTACTTTCCTGACGAACGTCGATACGCACCAGCGGCACGCCGAAACACTTCACGCGGCGCAGGGTGTCGAGCAGTTCGCCGTTGGCAATGATGCCCATCCCACAAGCCTGGAGCGATTTATAGCAGGCGTATAGAGGCTCCCAGAGCTGTTCGTTCTGGCTCAGCAGACCTTCCGGCTTCGGCAGGCGCTGGCCTTTCAGGCGCGCTTCCAGCCAGGCCTGAGTGGCCATCAGCTGACCGCGCAGCTTTTTCATCAGGAAGCGGTACGGCTCGCTGGCGCCTTCTTCACCGGCCAGCGCGCGCAGTTCCGGCGTCGCTTCCACCATCGACAGCTCGGAGATCAGTACCTGGATATCTTTCAGGAACAGGTCGGTCGCTTTCCAGCGGCTCAGCAGCAGGACGTGACGGGTGATTTCCGCCGTCACGTTCGGGTTGCCGTCGCGGTCGCCGCCCATCCAGGAGGTGAAGCGAACCGGCACAAAGTCGACCGGCAGGCGATAGCCCAGATTTTCTTCCAGCTGTTCGTTCAGCTCGCGCAGGTAGTTGGGTACCCCTTCCCACAGGCTGTTTTCCACCACCGCAAAGCCCCACTTGGCTTCGTCGACCGGGCTTGGGCGATGCTTACGAATTTCATCGGTGTGCCAGGACTGGGCAATCAGCTGGCGCAGGCGGCGCATAAGCTGGTTACGTTCGTAGTCGGCGATGTCTTTGTTATCCAACTGCTTCAGACAGTTGTTCACTTCCACCATTTTGTGGATCAGAGTACGACGGGTGATTTCGGTTGGGTGTGCGGTCAGCACCAGCTCCAGCGAAAGGGATTCCACCGCTTTTTTGATGGTCGCTTCGTTGAGGTCGGGCTGGTCTTTGAGTTTACGAAGGGTGCGGGCAATGACTTCCGGGTTGCTGGCCGCTTCGCCTTTTGGCGAAATGCTGTGGTATTGCTCAGCGGTGTTGGCCAGGTTCAGGAACTGGCTGAAGGCGCGGGCAACGGGCAGCAGCTCATCGTTGGAGAGGTTCTGCAAGGTGGTAAGCAGCTCCTGACGATTGGCCTCATTACCGGCGCGGGAAGATTTGGACAGCTTGCGGATGGTTTCAACGCGGTCGAGGATGTTCTCCCCCAGTGCGTCTTTGATGGTATCTCCAAGCACTTTGCCGAGCATACTGACATTACTACGCAACGCGGAATATTGTTCGTTCATAAAAACCCAGTCACCCCATCATTTTTGTTTATGCCCAGGCGAAAATCTTCTGGACATTATTTTGTCATCTCCCTTTATAAAGCCACGTAAAACCCCCGTCGTCAATTGCTGCGAAAACGGTTCAGCAGACGAATAAATGCGGACAATTTACGAAATTTAATTCGCATTGCGTCAGATAAGAGATGCTTATGGAAATGTGACGGTGATCATGCGATTTGTTGCCCTCACCCTAACCCTCTCCCACAGGGAGAGGGGACTTTTCGGTGCGGTTTTAATGCCAGCAGAAGTGATGCACAACCTGGGTAATGAGTTCGCGGGTGGGCTTGATGAAGCGGGTTTCGAGATATTCGTCCGGCTGGTGTGCCTGGTTGATGGAGCCAGGGCCCAGAACCAGCGTCGGGCACAGCGTCTGAATAAA